>DATKSX010000024.1:0-8228 GCA_035531415.1 Chitinophagaceae bacterium | reverse complement strand
CCGGCGGCCCGGTGACCCCTGCGGAAAATATGATTGTTAATCTCCTCGCTCACCCCTTCCAGCACGGAAACCGGAGTATTGCGGTTCTTTGCCGTCCGGTGCATCTGGCAGCAGCTGATGCCGCTATGGAAGGCATGGTTCACCTGTTCCAGGGCGTCCGGGTCCATCACATTGTCCGCATCCAGCACCAGGGCCAGCTCGAAGCGGTCGGCGGCAAAATGCTGCAATCCCACCCTCAGGGCCCTGGATTTGGTGCTTTTTTCGGCGACCAGGGGAATTACAGAGACCGGTAATGCGGCCAGTTGCTGCATGGTGGCCGGGGCGAGGGAATCGGCGATCACCACGACCTCGAACCGGTCCCGGGGATAGGTTTGCTGCAAAACCCGGCGAACCGTATCGCAGATGATCGCGTCTTCCCTGTAGGCAGGAATCAGCACGGCTATGGAATACCGGTCCGGATAGCTGGTGAAATGGTCCGGCCTGCGCAAACAACCCAGGACTGCGAAAAAAAGGAGATATAGGGTGCTGGCCGCCAGGTAGACAAACAGGGCGGTGCAAAGAAGGGCTATAATCCAGTGGATGATGCTCATAATTTTATTTAAATCCGGAGGCGGATCGGATCCTGATGGCTCAATTGCGGGACATCACCCGGTCATAAAGCGCCTCCACCTTCCGGGTCATCCCCAAAATATTATAATGGCGCCGGACGGTACCCAGCGCATTTTTCTGAATCCGCTCCCGGAGTTCCCGGTTGCGGTGCAGGGTCAGGATGCCGGTCGCCAGCTCCTGGGGATTGCCCGGGGGCATGAGCCACCCGTTTTCCAGGTGCCGGATCACTTCGCAGGTTCCGTCCACCCGGCTGGCAATGGCCGCGTTGCCCATCGCCATGGCCTCAATCAGTCCTATTGGAAGACCTTCCCAGAGGGAAGGCAGGCAATAAAGGTCGGAGGCATTCAGGATATCCGGGGTATCGAGCCGGAACCCCTGGAATATCACCCTGGCCCCCAGGTTGAGGGAGGCGGCGAGTTGTTCCGCCTGCTCCCTGAGATCCCCGTCGCCCACCACCAACAGGGTAATCCCTTCCGACCGGAGGCAAACTTCCCGGAAGGCGCGGATCAGGGTCAGGGGGTCTTTCTGGCGGGTGATCCTGGCGATATAAGCCACCAGGGTATCCTTTCCGGGAATGCCGAGTTCCGCCCGGATATCCCGGTAGGAGCCCTCCACATCGAACTTTTCCAGGTCGATCCCGTTTGGGATCACTTCGGACCGGAAACGGGGAATATGCTTCCTGCCCGTAGCCTGGTTGGCCTCAGATACACATATATTGGCCCGGGTGGCGGCGGTGATCCCTCTTTCGGTGAGGATCCGGAGCCTTCGGACCCATCCCGGCTGGTCCTCATGAAAGGACCAGCCGTGGATGGTATAAACGACGGGGATCCCCAGGGACCGGGCCGGAAAGATCAGGTTGGATGCAGCCCGGCTCCCGTGCACATGCACCAGCTGAATCCTTTCGGAGCGAAGCAGCTTTTTTATGGAAGTATACACCCGGGGGTCGAATGCCCGGGTGGAGGGGATCACGGTCACTGGGATATCCATTTCCCGGAGCTGGTCGACCATTTGTCCTGAAGTGAAGGAAAGGACCCGGGGGCTGTACCGCAGGAGATCCAGGTGGCTGGTCAGTCCCAGGACATGGCTTTCCCCGCCCCCTACACTGCCCTGGCGGATGGCCTCCAGCACCCTCAGCGGTTCTTCCCTTTGCGGTTTGATTCGTGAAGCGGAGGGCTTTATTTCCAGTTCGGCTTGGATTTCCATGTCATCACAGGGCCTTTTTTACGGCCCAGCCGTCGGGCAGCTTTTCGGTGATCTCAATATTTCCAAACTCCTGGCTCTTGCGGGCTCCGGTCTTTTTAGCCCAGGCGGCCATCCGCGCAATCCCCTCCTCCAGGGTAATACCGGAACCCGGGCCGAACACTTTTCTGGCCCGTCCATGGTCGGAATACGCATGCTGGACCTCGTTGCGGGCCCTGAGGTGGTTGATCCGGGGTTCGGCCCCGAGCGCCCGGGACACGACGGTTGCCAGCTGGTTTACGGTGAAAGGCTCGTCCGCCCAGATATTGAAAACCTGGTTATAAGCTGCAGGAAGGGTAACCGACCGGAAGATGGGAATGGCCACATCGTCGATATAGCTGAACGCCCTGGTCTGGGATCCGTCCCCGAAAACGGTCAGGGGAAGCCCCTGCATGATCTGGTTCATGAAGATCCCGATGACATTGCGGTATTTGTCGCCTATGTTCTGGTTTTCTCCGTAAACGTTATGGGGCCTGAAAATCACGTAATTCAACCCGAACATTTCATGGGCTGCCCGCAGGTCCAGTTCCACGGCGTATTTGGATATCCCGTAGGGGTCTTCTGGAAGGGGAGTCATGTCTTCGGTCATCGGAAGCTGGCCCGGGCCATAGACGGCGATGGAGGAGGTGAACACCATGCATTTGACCTTGTGCCGGACCGATTCATTGATCAGGTTGACGCTGCCAACCAGGTTATTGATATAATTGAACCTGCGTATGAAGTGGGAAAGCCCTTCGGCGGCATACGCGGCCAGGTGGTATACATAATCAAAATGGTGCTCCTCGAACAGGGCTTCCAAAAGACGGTGGTCCGTTACCGATCCCCGGATAAAGGATGCCCCTTCGGGTACATGATCTTCGAAACCACCGCTGAGGTCATCCAGCGCGATTACCCTTTGGCCGCTGGCCAAACAATGCCTGACAACATGGGAGCCGATGAATCCCGCCCCCCCTGTGACCAAAGATGTGGACATAATTAAGGTTTGAATTCAGACCGGCGAATGCCGGGACATCCTGAAACTCTCCACGGCACCCCTGAAAAAAGACCGGAGATGCCCGAACTCACGGCTGAACAAGTAAGTCAGCGTGGTTTTAGGAACCGTAAATAACGTAAAAAAAACCAGGAATACAAAGAACTGCAGCTTCGTGGTGTTCCTCCGCATATAAAGGATCCGGTTGCGGGTATGGTAAAACACTTTGATGGCGCTTTTACTTCCCATGGTGATGGATTCCTTATGGTAGATCAGGCCAGCGGGCTCATAATAGATCTGGTAACCGGCTTTCCGGATCCGGGTGGACCAGTCCCATTCCTCATAATAAATGAAGAAATTCTCCGGGAACATCCCGACCTTATCGATCACCTCTTTTTTGACCATCATGGCGCACCCGTGTGCCCCGAAGGTAACCCGGGCCACATCGTGCTGCCCCTGGTCCGTCTCCAGGTTACCGATTGCTTTGGTTCTTCCGGTGAATACGTTTATGGGATTGAAGCCGGCGTACTGAATGATCTGCGGTTGCTGGAAATAGCGGATTTTGGGGCAGGTCACCCCGATCCGGTCGTTTTTGAAAAAAGGATCCACAAGCACGGTGACCAGGTCCGGGGTCATTTCGGTATCATTGTTCACGATGAACATGAACTGCCCCCTGGCATGGCGCATGCCCCAGTTGTTCCCCCCGGTGAAGCCCAGATTCCGATCGCTGATCAGCAGGCGCACATGATGGTAATTCCCCTCCAGGATCTGGTTGGTGGGATCCACGGTGGAAGCCATGTCGCAGACCAGGATCTCATAATTGGGATAGGTGAGGTGACGTGCGGATTCCAGAAACGCGCAGGTGATGTCCGTCTGGTTGTAATTCAGGGTGATGATGGAGACCAGAGGAAGGTTTTCCATTGCCATCCATTCAGTATTTGAAGGAAATTGGAGATTGTTCAGACATTCTCAGTCTGGATCAGCGCAGATGGCGTATGGACCATGATCCACATGTCGTATAGAAAGGAACGCTTTTTGGCGTAGGCGATATCCAGATTGATCCGTTCATGAACCGACATGTCCTTCTTGCCCCGCTTACGGATCTGCCAAAGTCCGGTAATCCCGGCGGGAGCCAGGAACCTTTCGGCCCATTTGTCCGTGGTCAGGGTGGCTGCCTCATACAGGGGCAGGGGCCGGTTACCAACCAGGGACATATCCCCCATGATCACGTTGAACAACTGGGGAATTTCGTCCAGGCTGGTTTTGCGCAGCAACGAACCGATCCGGGTGATCCTGGGATCATTGGTAACCTTAAAGAACAGGGGTTCCAAATCCTTGGCGGACTGCCCATACTGGTTCAGGTGGGTCAGCTGATCCAGCCTGGAATCGGCTCCCTCCACCATCGTCCTGAACTTGATGAATTTGAAAACGCGGTAAGCCGTACCTGCACGAAGCGCGCGGTAGAACACGGGTCCCCGGGATTCCAGCTTGATCAGCAGGGCGATCAGGATCATCAGGGGACTCAGCACCAGGATCGCTATCAGGGCGATCAGGATATCGAAAATCCTCTTGGTCAGGTACCCGAAGCTTAAGGGGATCCGAACCGGCTTCTTGGCCTGGACAGGCTCGCCTGCGTTGGCCCGGAGGCTTTTGAATTTCTTGAGGAACCGGATTTTATCCACCAGGTCTGCGGGCTGGGTCTTGCTGCCGATGATGTCATCCACCCCACCGATCCTCCGGATCTTTTCGCGATCCTGGGCATTGAGTTGGTCGCAAAAGGCCAGGAAGGGAATATTCCGGAATTCTCCCATGCATTGAAGGAAATCCATCAGTTTGCGGATCTCGGTTTGCCTGAAGGAGGCATCACAGATGATCACATCGGGAAGCAGGCCATGTCCATAGAGCAGGCGGATCAGCATGTTTTCACAACCTGCCGGATGCTCTGCGGTGACCCCGGCGTATCCCGCTTCCAGCAACATGCTGCCTAGGGTGGCGGAGGATTTGCCGACAAAAACAGAAAGCTTGTGGGCCGAAGCCAGGTTAACCGGCGCCGGTGCTTTTTTCTGCTCTTCGTATAAGGTATTTGAAGTAATGGTTCGGATCATAATTTCATTTTGTGCCTTGCAAATTTCAGGCCATCAGGAAATTTTCGGCATGAACTGCTTAATCAGGGCATTTTCTTCCTTTGCACTCAGGGCCTGCCGGATGGCATCCATCAGACGGGTGGGATTGAACGGTTTGACCAGGAAAGCGGCCACACCGAACTCTTCGCATTTTCCCTTCATGTCCTCGGAATAGGAACCGGAAAGGACGATGATCGGGATATCTCCGTAAATGCCGCTGCTGGTCAGGTTCCGGATAAGGTCCCAGCCATCGATGTTGGGCATTTGAAGATCGGAAATGATGATATCGGGCTTGTTTCCCTGGGATAGCCAATACATGGCCTCAAACCCATCAGATGCAGTCACCACGTTATAATATTTGCTCACAATGGTCTCCAGGAGATAACGGATGGGCTTGCTGTCGTCAATGATGAGTATATTCTTTTTCATCTGATAATAAATTTGTAGGGGTTTTTGGGTAACTCATTTTGGGCAGATGTTGAAAAACCGCTCCGGGATAATTTACTTTTAAGATCCATGCCAAACATTGCTGCGATTCTTTTAATCCGTGTTAAAAGTAGTCCAAACCCCAAGGGTTCGGGGGCGAACTTGGTGAACGCATCGAAAATCCTCGGGAACGCATAAATCCATCGGATCAGCCGGCCAGAGACATCAGGGTAATGGGCCCTATCTCAATGCCTTAGGTTCAGAATTAATGCAGAAATAGACCTTTGTGGCGGAGCAGGTTTTGCCCCCCTTGCGGAAGGTATTTTTTTTCCCATTTTTGGCCACCAGTTCCCCGTCCCTGGGGAATCCGGTCCACTAATCCCGGAAAAACAAACTCTTATGAGCCTGGTGCCGGGACGACCGGTTTACCCACTGGGGTCTGAACCCGCCAAATCAATACTTTTGCTCCAATTCCCACCCTGATGCACCTGGTCCCGGTCCTTTTCTGGATTTCCGTTTTTCTGATCTTTTATAGCTACCTGGGGTACGGGATCCTGGTCACTTTTCTCGTCACGGTGAAATCCCTGGTGTCCCGGCCCCCAAAGGCTTCCGGGGATCGAACCCCGGGAGTAACCCTGGTGGTGGCCGCATACAATGAAGAGGATTCCATGCCGGCCAAGATCCGCAACTGCCTGGAACTGGATTACCCCCCGGACCAGCTCCGGGTCCTTTTTATCACAGACGGGTCCACCGATGGCACCCCGGGCCTGGTGCGGGCCGAGCCCGGGTTGATCCTGCTGCATCAGGCTGCCCGGTTGGGTAAAACCGCAGCCCTGAACCGGGCCATGCAGCAGGTGGAAACCGACCTGGTTGTTTTTTCGGATGCCAATACCCTGCTCAACCCGCAGGCCATCCGAAATATTGTCCGCCATTACCAGGACCCCAGGATTGGCGGGGTGGCCGGGGAAAAAAAGGTTATTGGGCCCCAAAACCAGACCGGGGCCGGTTCCGGAGAAGGTCTTTACTGGAAATATGAGTCCTGGCTCAAGCGGATGGATTCGGCTTTATGGACGGTGGTGGGTGCCGCCGGAGAATTATTCAGCATTCGGACCTCCCTATTTGAACCCCTTCCGCCTGGGATCATCCTGGATGACTTTGTCATTTCGCTCCGGGTTGCTGCACGGGGCTACAGGGTAGCTTATGAACCCCATGCCTTTGCGATGGAAACCCCTTCCTCCTCCATCCGGGAAGAACAGAAACGGAAGGTCCGGATCTCGGCCGGGGGATTTCAGGCCATGATCTTGCTGAAGGGGTTGTTGTTGGTTTACCGGCATCCGGTTCTGTCCTTCCAGTATATCTCGCACCGCGTTCTGCGCTGGACCCTGACTCCGCTCGCCCTCCCGCTGGCCCTGCTCTGCAATTTGCTTCTGGCAGCCCGAAACCCGGGCCCGGTTTATGTCTGGCTGCTCGCGCTGCAGCTGGGTTTTTACGGAGTTTCGCTCACGGGCCTGTACCTTGCAGGCAAAAACATCCGCAACCGGTTTTTGTTCGTTCCCTATTATTTTTTATTCATGAATTATTCCGTTTACCTTGGATTTTTCAGATTTTTGCGGGGGCGGCAGACCGTTATCTGGGAAAAAGCAGCCCGGGAAAACCCACTACCGGTACCCCCTGATCCCAATCCCTGATGGAGCTGACTTCAAATCCCCAAAGACTTCATGGAATGGATGCCTTAAGGGCTGTGGCCATGCTCGCCGGGATTTTCCTCCATGGAACGATTTCCTATAAGGTCCGCCACGACCCGCTCACCTGGCCTTCGGACCCTGTATTTCACCGGCTTTGGTACGATTACCTTTATTTATGGATCCACAGCTTCAGGATGCAGCTTTTTTACCTGGTGGCTGGATTTTTTGCCCGTTTTTTGTACCATAAGATCGGGGAAAAGCCATTTATCCGGCACCGGATCCGGCGCATCCTGATCCCCTTTATCCTGAGCCTGATTTTCCTGCTTCCTTTCTCCTTAGCCCCTTTCCTGTATTACCGCTTCATGAACGACCCGCATCCCTTCCACCAGGTCCTGGTGCACCTGATGCATTGGAACGGGATGGCTCATTTCTGGTTCCTTTATTACCTGCTGATTTTATACGCGATCATGCTGCTGTTAATCCACCTGGTTCCCTCGGGATGGAGGGATTGGCTGTTGGCCCGTTCCCGGGTTATGGACCTTTCCAGGCCGCTCCAGGTGCTGCTTCTGGCCATTCCGGTCACCGCCATTTTGTTCCTGTTCCGCACGCCCATGGTTGAAGTGTACACCGGCATTTTTCCGAAAGCACCTTTCCTGCTCTACTACGGGTTCTTTTTCGCAATGGGATGGATGCTCCATGTGCAGATGGACCGGCTACTGGATACCGGGAGGCTGGCGTGGCCCTTTCTGATTTCAGGCACCCTGCTTACCTGGCCGATCCTTACCCTGATTTACAACCACCCTTCCCAGCAGCTGCGGATCGGAGAAGTTTATGGTTTTGCGGTGCGGGCCCTGGGCGGCCTCCAGACCATCCTGCTGGTGTTCGGAACCCTGGGCCTTTTCATGCGCTTTTTCAGGGAAGAAAGCAGGACCATGCGCTATTTATCGGATTCCTCCTATTGGCTTTACCTGATCCATATGGGCCTCATTGTATCTGCGCAGATCCTTCTTTTCAATAGTGGTGTACCGGGACCCCTGCGCTTCTGGATCGTCATGACGGTTTCCCTGGGTCTTTCTTTTGCGAGCTATGAATGGCTGATCCGCTACACCCTGGTGGGGGAAATGCTCCACGGAAAAAGAAAAAGAAGGCCCCGGACCGGCCTGAAAACGGTTCCGT
>DATKSX010000023.1:0-7512 GCA_035531415.1 Chitinophagaceae bacterium | reverse complement strand
ATCTGCAGCCGCCATGGAATGGAACTGCGGGCCCGGGAGATCCTGGCCGGGCATGAGCTGGGAGCCGATACCCTTTTTGCGGCCTTGCTAACGGGTGTGGATCACCTTGGCCACCAGGGTTTGGGACCCCAGGGTGATCCGGACAAAATATAAGCCGTCCGGCTCCCCGGGCAGGTTCCAATCCAGCAGATGGTCGGTGCCAGCGGTTACCTCAAGGGATTGTTCGGCTACCATCCTGCCTGAGGCGTCATACATCGCGCAGAGCGCCGGTCCGGAAAGGGCCGATCTGAAAGCGATATGAAACAGTCCGTTGAAAGGGTTGGGAAAAACCTTCAATTCACTCGTACCCAGGATGGAATCCACATGGGCCTGTACCGAGTTCTGCTCGATCTGCTGAAGGCTGTCGTAGGCAATTTCAAAATCGGGAACTCCGAACCCGATCTGGTCTCCTGGATCGGAATAATGATCCGCACTCTTTTCCACCGCTGTCAGGATCTGGTAATTGGTCAGGTTGGGAAAGGCTTCCCAGAGACAGGCCACCAGGCCAGCCATATTGGGGGTCGCGTAGGAGGTCCCGCTTCCCGTAGTCACCATTCCGGAAGTGTCCACCAGATCTGTATTCCAGCCCACCGAGGCCACCACCGGGGAAATTCTTCCGTCTGCCGTCGGTCCAAAGCTGCTGAAGGGAGCAATGTTTTCCCGGGCATCCACGGCGCCTACGGCCAATACCCCGTATCCATCGGCCGGGGCAATGATATGTTTCCAGGAATCCAGGCCATCGTTACCGGCAGCGTTGACGACGATCATTCCTTTTTTCACCGCGAGGGAAGCCGCGATGGAAATGTCGGCAACCTTTCCGTTCAGATCGGAATAAGAAAGATTATATGCCGGGTTGTCGAAAAGGCTATAGCCCAGGGAGGAGGTGATCAGGTCCGCTCCGGCACTGTCGGCAAATTGGGCCGCGGCCGCCCAGTTGTCTTCCTCGATGGGCTGTTCGCTCCGGACATCTTCGGTGAGCAGCAGCAGGAAGGAGGCCCTGGGAGCCGAACCGATCATCTGGCCGGGAAGATCCGAAGCGATAATGGAAAGGCAGTTGGCCCCATGCCAATGGTAGGCAAAAACATAAGAGGTGTCGTAGACATAATTCCAGGTATAGAGCAGGCGCTGCTGCATAAACAAACTGTCCAGGGCACGGTTGGTATTGATTCCGTCGAAACCGGCGTCCAGCATGGCGATCACCATACCCTGACCGAGCAGGCCCTTGTCATGCAGGAAATCACCGTGATGCAGGTGGATCTGGGCATAGGAGGCACCGTAGTCCAGTGCCGATTGTTCCTGGATGTTCCGGATCCGGAGGGTCTGGGGGAGGGCTTTTTCCCGGGAGAACTTATCTGCCGGAACCGTTTCCAACGGTGCAGCCCGGCGCAGGCCAATGGAATCGGCAGCCTTCACGAAAGGTAGTGCAGCGATTCGCCCCAGGGCCGCCGGATCCGAGGTCTGGATGACGATCTGGTTGAGCCAGTTGCAATGATTGAGCAGGGTGACCGGTCCGGCAGCCATCACGCTGTCGATATATCTGGGGACGATGGGAAGGTCGGTGCTGTCTACCGGGATCCCCTGGCGCTGCCTGCGCAGGATTGCCCGGGCAGAAAGGTAGGCCTGGGGTTCGTTCAGGGAAAATGGGGTGCCATTTTTGTCCGTGAAAACGATTTTGTACCGGGTATAGGCCTGGCCACTGCAGGAAAGGCCGAGCAGGATGAAAGTGCAGAGCAGGACCAGGGGCCTTTTCATGGAAGGGCGCAAAAGCCGGGTAAATTTATGGAAAAACAGTCGCAGGGCCGTCCTGGAAGTGCGGAAGGTATTTCACCCGAAACGGGGAAGGATGACCCGGAAGGTGGTGCCCACCCCCGGCGTGCTTTCTGCGGTGATGCTGGCCTGGTGGTTCTCCACGATCTTTTTGCACCTGGTCAGCCCGATCCCGGATCCGCTGTATACCTGCGGGTTGTGCAGCCGATGGAAAATGATGAAGATCTGATCGGTGTATTGGTTCTCGAACCCGATTCCGTTATCGGTAAAATGAGGCTCCACATATCTCAGGTCCTTGTTGATCTGCGGATATTGGATCAGGTCCCTGGGTTCCAGATCCCTGGAATGAGTCCGGATCTCGGGAACCCCATCGCAAAATTTAATGGAGTTGCTGATGAGGTTGGTAAACAGCTGGTAGATCTGGGGCGGGATCCCCCGGATCCGGGGCAGGCTGGCGGCCTGGATGGAGGCCTTTTTCTCGGAAAGGGCCACGCCTAAATCTGCCCTGGCTTCGCGCAGGACCTGATCAGCCGGGGATCAATTATGGCCTGTGAGCTGGAGAATGACCTCGTACCCCCCCTTCGCACCGAGCTGGATGCAGTTTCCGGACTGGTCATATTGGATACATTGCTGTTGCCAATAAATAAAATGCTTATATATCAGACCCACTCCGCTGGCATACTTTTCAACGGAATAGAGGTCCGAGGCGTAGGAGGGGGTTTGGACAAGCAGGTCTGGCTGTTGGACCACCGTCAGTGTGGAGTCATACCGGATTCCTGCTACCGTATCCGGGGAATTCACCGCCGTATACTGGTAATTCCATCCCTCCAGGTAGGAAAGGTTGTCCGAAGGGTCAGGGTCGATGTAGGAATTTCCAGGCCAGGAGGAATTCAACCGGACCGGGAAGACCAGCTTGATGAACCTCAGGTTGTTTTCCAGATCTTCGATCCGGTTTGGCTGAGGGGTGACCGAATAGGTGAAATCTTCCTGCCAGGGATCGCTTGCGCTTTCCCGGATGAATCGGTCCACCAGGTAGGAGATCCTGCCGGAGTTATCCGTGAAGCCTGACACCGTGACGTCCATGACCTGGTGGGCGGAGGTATCCACCGTACTGAAGAAGTCATTATAAAGGATGGAATCCTCCTGGTAATACAAGGTATCCCCTACCGTAAGGGGGTAATACCGGTAGCCGACGTCGGGGGTCCCTTTATCCATTTTGGAGCAATCTCCAAGAAGAAGGATTCCTCCCGTTAAAACTACCAATGCGCTGGTCGTCAGGATCCGTGTCCGGGGAAACATCAACCGGGATTTGAAGTGTTCTGGATGATCCCCCCTCCCAGGACATCATTTCCTTCATAAAAAACAGCAGACTGGCCGGGCGCAATTCCTTTAACGGGAAGGGAAAAATCCACCTGGATGCCTCCGTCGCCAGGACTGAGGAGGCCCAGGGTCCCTGGGTCCCGGTACCGAACCTGAATGAGGGCCTTCTGGTCCCGGGGTATGAGGTCGTATTTAACCGGATTGATCTTGCGTACGAGCATCCGGCCCCCGAGCAGATCTTCTTCTTCCCCCAGCATGACGGAATTGGTGGCCGCATCGATCGAGGTCACATAAACCGGCCTTCCCAGGGCAATTTCCAGGCCCTTGCGCTGTCCAACGGTATAGAAGGGATATCCCTTATGCCTGCCGACCACGGTGCCGTCCTTCCAGAGGAAAGGCCCATCTTTCACCCGGTCTTCCAGCCCTTTCACCCGGTGTTTCAGGAATCCCCGGTAATCATTGTCGGGTATGAAACAGATCTCATAGCTTTCGCTTTTTTTAGCGAGCCCGGGATAGCCATAATCCAGGGCCATTTGCCGCACTTCCGACTTGGTCAGACCTCCCAGGGGGAAAATAGTTCTGGACAGACAGGCCTGACTCAGGCCCCACATCACATAGGATTGATCTTTGTTCGGGTCGGTGCCCCGGGAAACCAAAAACCTCCCTCCCTCTTTCCGGACTTTCACGTAATGGCCGGTGGCGATATGGTCGCAGCCCAGGACATCTGCTCTTTTGAGCAGGGCTTCCCATTTGATATGGGTATTGCAGAGAACGCAGGGGTTGGGCGTCCTTCCGGAAAGATATTCTCCCACGAAATCTTCAATCACGTGACCATTGAATTCTTCCCTGATATCCAGGACATAGTGGGGGAAACCATGGTCCAC
Source organism: Chitinophagaceae bacterium (assembly GCA_035531415.1). Taxonomy (GTDB): domain Bacteria; phylum Bacteroidota; class Bacteroidia; order Chitinophagales; family Chitinophagaceae; genus JANWKA01. The sequence continues at coordinate 3,502 of DATKSX010000023.1, read as the reverse complement.
CGCAGCAGCCCGGGCATCGTTGAAGGAATCCAGATTACAGCAACCTGTTTCCTTCTTTCCGGAGCCTGAGGTAGCATAATCCCAGGTCTTCATGGTGATCCCGACCACTTCGTATCCCTGGTCATGTAACATCAGGGCCGTTACGGTGCTGTCAATTCCACCGCTCATCGCTACCAAGACCTTTCCTTTCCTGCTCATGTTGCCCTCCGTTGGATCAATCTGCAAATGTACGCAAAACGGGGGTAGGCCGCCTTCCCAGGCCCCGTTAAACCCAGGAGCCCCGGGAAGGTCTTAATGGAGTAACAAGAACGCACCATGAAAAAATTAACGGTAGGCATTTTCCTGTTTGCCGGCTCAGTCTTCAGTTCCTGCACCGTGACCGAAGTGGTCCGGGCGAGACCCGAGGCCCCGGTAGGGGTCGCTGCAAGGCCGGTGCCCCCGGGTCCGCATTTTGTTTGGATCGAGGATTACTGGGTCTGGAATCCGCGGATCAGGGCCTACACCTGGCATGCCGGATACTGGGCCGCGCCCAGGCCCGGATTCCTCTGGGTCCGGGGACACTGGGCGGCGAGGCCCGAAGGTTGGCGTTGGGTCCCCGGGCACTGGAGACCGGTCTGATCCCTGAATCGTCTATTAGAGTTTCTTCAAATATTCCCATCTTGAATGACTGTGGCCCCGGGCGTCGCCCGGGGCCATTGTATGCAGGTCATCCCCGGGTGGGGGGTCCGAAAGTTTTGTTAATTTCCTTCCCTGCAGTCCCGGAGCCACCGGGATCTTTCAATCTTTGGGAATGGTGCGAATTTTACTCCTTACCCTGATCCTGTTCCGATTCGCGCTTGCGGTTTCAACGGCCCAGGTCAGGGGAAAGGTCACCGGCAGCACCGGCCATCCCCTTCCCTATGCCAGCGTGTACCTGAAGGGCACCACTTCCGGCACCAATGCGAATTCCGAGGGGGTGTATTCCCTTGACCTCGCGCCCGGAAATTATGTGGTGGTTTGCGAATATCTCGGCTTTCAGGCCTCCGAAAGGCCTGTCAAAGGAGGGCCCACTCCGGTAGAACTGAATTTCACCCTTTTCCCCCAACGGTATACCATGCGTGCCATCGAGGTCCGTTCCCAGGGTGAGGATCCGGCCTATTCCATCATCCGCCATGCCATCCGGATGAGGGATTATTATTATAACCAGGTGCATGCATTTGTCTGCAAGGATTATATCAAAACGTTGTTCAGGCTCCGGAATGCCCCGGTCCGTTTCCTGGGTCAACCCGTGGAGATGGAAGGACTGGATTCCAACCGGAGGGGAATCGTGTTTTTGTCCGAATCCCTGACCAGGCTGTCCGTCCGGCGGCCGAAGGATTACCGGATGGAAGTCCTTTCTGCCCGGGAAAGCGGCGATAAAAGCAGTTACGGCTTCGATATCCCGGCCCTGACCAGTTTTTACCAGAACCATATTAACCTGGGGGGCAGACTCAATCCGCGCGGATTTATTTCCCCGATAGCCCAGGATGCTTTTCATTATTACCGCTACCGGCTGGAAGGAAAATTTTTCATTGAGGGAAGGCTGATCAATAGGATCCTGGTCATTCCCCGGAGGAAATTTGAACCCCTGTTTTCGGGCTATATTGAAATCATGGACAGCAGCTGGAGGATCCGGGGACTGGACCTGCAACTGACCAAATCCTACGGCTTACAGTTGGCCGACACCCTGGACATCAGCCAGCTCTATATTCCTGCGGATTCCGGAGTATGGATGGTCAAAACTGAATTGCTGCGGATGGATATCAACCTGTTGGGCTTTGAAGTCTACGGAGACCTGGATAATGTATATTCCGACTATAACCTCCATCCACAATTCAGTCCCGGGTTTTTCGGAAAAGTGATCATGGCCATCGATTCGGGAGCGAACCGCAAATCTACCGCCTACTGGGATACCCTGCGGCCTGTTCCGCTTTCGGGGGAAGAAAAAAGGGATTATGTCCGCAAAGACAGCCTGGAGCAACTGCACCAGTCCGCGAGGTATGTGGACTCCATTCAGAAAAAGCAGAAAAGGGTTCGGCCCCTGAACCTCATTCTGACCGGAATATCGGTACCGATCAAACCGCTTCATCTTACCCTGAATGCAGACCCGCTGATCCGGGAAGTTCAATTCAATACCGTGGAAGGCCTGGTGCTGGAGCAGGATTTCCACTTACGGCGATACTTTTTCGGTAAGGTGGATTCCACCGACCAGGGCGGCCCAAGGGATGAAGGCCATTTTGTCTATAACCCCTATATCCGGTATGGATTTTCCAACCATCATTTTAATGGAGGGGTAGGCATCGAATACCATTTTGGAGTGCATACCTGGGACTATGAAAAATCGGTCCTCAGCATTTCGGGCGGGAAGCAGGTTTTCCAGTTCGACCGCACCGAGCCAATCTCTCCGATTCTGAATACCATCTATTCCCTTTTTGACCGGGAGAATTTCGAAAAGATTTATGAAGCATGGTACTTCCAGGTAAATTATAAGCACCGTTGGGATAATGGCCTGTTGCTTACGGCGTCTGTCCAATACCAGGACCGCAGGGCCCTGGCGAATACCACCAATTACAGCTGGTCCAAATCTTCCTCCCCTTATACGCTGAACCAGCCCTCCGCTCCCCTCGATACCCCATTTGCGCCAGGAAAGGCAACCACCCTTCAGCTCCAGCTCTTTTACCAACCCGGCCAGCGCTTTATCCGGTATCCCGATCACCTTCAGGCCATCGGGTCGGGGTTACCGGAAATTGGAATCGGGTATTCCAGGGGAATCCCGGGACTGGCGGGAAGTGAAGTGAATTTTGACCGGTATAAAATCGGCATCCACCAGGAAATTGGAATGGGGTTGTTGGGCAGGCTGGACTATACCTTCAGCATGGGAGGGTTCCTCAACAGCCAGCACACCGAGCTTCCGGACCTGCAGTATTTTAACGGGAACCAGACCTTGCTGGCATTGCCTTACCTGAGCGGTTTTCAGCTGGCACCCTATTATGTCTATAGCAACGCGGCCCCTTTTTACCTCAGCCTCCACGGGGAATACCACTTCAACGGCCTGCTTACAAATAAAATCCCCCTCTTCAGGAGGCTGAATTGGTGGCTGGTCGGAGCCGCCAACGGTTTTTATATCAATCCCCGCGACAGCTACCTGGAATTATCCGCCGGGCTGGAAAACATCCTGAAGTTCGTGAGGGTGGATTTCATCGCCGCATACCGGGGAAAGGAACAAACCCGGCTGGGAATCCGCATCGGGGCCAGTGTGTTAGGCAGGTCCGGTTCCAGGGAGAAATTCGAAAGCGATTTTTAATCCAGCCCCCGGAAATCCGGAAGGGCTTCCCACCCTCAATTTCCTATATTTGCCGGTCATCCGGACCGCTTCCATGTTTTATATCAAAGCCCTCCATATTATTTTTATCGTGACTTGGTTTTCAGGAATGTTTTATCTGGTACGGCTTTTCATTTATAATACCGAAGCCAACGATAAACC
>DATKSX010000022.1:0-3911 GCA_035531415.1 Chitinophagaceae bacterium | reverse complement strand
ACATAATCATCCACGCGGTCTGAAAATCGGGTAGTGGGATCAGGGGAAAAAACTTCGGACATAAGGGAAACCAAAGGTACGATTTCAGGTTCAGAAGGAGGATTAGCCCTTACCTTTGTCCCGCTAAAATCTCCGGCCATGGCCATGAACGACTTTACCCTGAGGGAAGCACAGCAACGGGTCGATACCTGGGTGAAAACCACCGGCGTGCGCTACTTCAATGAACTGACCAACCTGGCCATCCTTACCGAAGAGGTAGGAGAGGTCGCCCGGATCATCGCCAGGCAATACGGCGAGCAGTCCAATAAGGACTCCGACCTGACCAAGGACCTGGCCGACGAGCTTTCCGATGTCCTTTGGGTGGTGCTCTGCATCGCCAATCAGGCGGGGATCGACCTTACCGTTGCCTTTGAAAAGAATTTCACCAAGAAGACCTTCAGGGACGCCCAGCGTCACCGGGACAACGAAAAATTAAAATAGGGGATTGCCTTAAAATAATCCAGATTCATCCAAAAGGGTTCCATGACGACAAGTACGGCGAACGATAGCGGCAGGTTCCAGGCAATCATTTCCCATTGCAAGGAATATGGCTTCATTTTCCCTTCCAGTGAAATTTACGAGGGCCTCAGCGCCGTATACGATTACGGCCCCTTCGGGGCCCTGCTGAAAAAGAACATCCGGGACCATTGGTGGCGCAGCATGGTGCAATTCCATGAAAACATCGTGGGGCTTGACTCGGCGATATTCATGCACCCCGCCATCTGGAAGGCTTCAGGCCACGTGGATCATTTCAGCGATCCGATGATCGATAACAAGGACTCCCAAAAACGGTACCGGGTGGATCATCTCATTGAAGGGGAAGCGGAACGGCTCCTGGCTGGCGGGGAAAAGGAAGCTGCTGAAGCCTTGCTCGGGCGATTGGAGGAATTGCTGCGGGAAGATGATTTCGCGGGGCTCAGGCAGCTCATCCTGGACCATCATATCGTCTGCCCCATATCCGGCACGGACCATTGGACCGATGTGCGCCAGTTCAACCTCATGTTTTCCACCCAGATGGGAAGCCTGGCCGACGGCGCCGGGGAAATTTATCTCAGGCCGGAGACCGCCCAGGGCATCTTCGTGAATTTCCTGAACGTACAGAAAACGGCCCGGATGCGGATCCCCTTCGGGATCGCCCAAACCGGGAAAGCCTTCCGTAATGAAATCGTGGCCAGGCAGTTCATATTTCGGATGAAGGAATTCGAGCAGATGGAAATGCAGTTCTTCGTCCGGCCGGGCACCGAGCTGGAATGGTACGGGAAATGGAAGGCTGAAAGGCTGGAATGGCATCAGGGACTTGGCATCAGCCCCGACCGGCTCCGGTTCCATGACCACAGCAAGCTGGCCCATTATGCCAATGCAGCGGTGGATATCGAATATGATTTTCCTTTCGGGTTTAAAGAGGTGGAAGGGATCCATTCCAGGACGGATTATGACCTGGGCCGCCACCAGCAGTTCAGCGGGAAGAAGATCCAGTATTTTGACCCGGAACTGAATCAAAACTATGTGCCTTATGTTGTAGAGACTTCGGTAGGGCTCGACCGCACCCTGCTGATGCTCCTTTGCGAGGCTTATGGGGAAGAAGAAGTGCCTACGGCTGAGCCGGGGAAAACCGATACCAGGACCGTGCTCCGGTTCAGCCCGGCCATGGCCCCGGTCAAGCTGGCCATTCTGCCGCTGGTGAAAAAGGATGGTTTGCCAGCGATCGGCAGAAAAATCCTGGAGGAATGCAGGGGTTCTTTCCAATGCATTTATGAAGAAAAGGATTCCATTGGAAAGAGATACCGCAGGCAGGATGCCATCGGAACACCGTTTTGCCTTACCGTAGACCACCAGTCCCTGTTGGACGGCACAGTGACCATTCGTTACCGGGATTCCCTGAAGCAGGACCGGGTCCCTGCAGATGAGGTCCGGCAACTGGTGGATAAAGCCCTCAGGCCGGATCAGCCATAAAGTTCCTGATGGATGGATTTGCGGTCATATCCCATGGCCGTGATCCTTTGTTTGGCTTCGTCGATCATGGCCTTCCATCCGCAAAGGTAAAAATGGGCGGCCCTCCGGTCTGCTAGAATCTCCTCATAGATGTCATGGACATATCCGCTCCTCCCTTCCCAGGGCTCCCTGGACAGGGTGGGCAGGTAATGAAACTTTTCCAGTTTTTCCTGGAGCATGGTCATTTCCCCATAATAGAGCAGGTCTTTTTTGGTCCTTGTTCCGAACAGGATATAGATATCCTGGTGGGGAGTCCCCATGGAATGCATATGATTTACCATGCTGCGGAAGGGGGCGATTCCGGTTCCGGTGCAGATCAAAAACACATCACGCTCCAGATTTTCCGGCAGGGTGAATACCCCTTGTGGTCCCCTGAGCAGCAGTTCGCTTCCTTCCCGGACCTCGTTGAACAGGTAGTTGGTGCCCAGACCTCCCTCTAACAAGACGATGACCAGTTCGATCTCGTTGGTCCCATCGGGGGCCGAGGCGATGGAATAACTCCGCCACCGCTTGTTTTTCTTTTCGTGGATCGGCAGATCCAGGGTTACGAATTGGCCCGCCTTGAAATCGAATTTCTCCAAACCAGGGATCCTGATCCAGAATCTTCTGGTATTGGGGGTCTCCTGTATGATCCTGGTGACGATTCCGGTATGCCACTGGTCCAGCATGGATTATTAGTTTCGGCGGAAGATACAAAAAAGATGGGGCACCAATTATTGCCGGATGATCTTCCGGGTATACCGGTGGGTTCCGTCTTCGCTCACGATATAGACCACGTACATGCCGTCCGGAAGAAAGCCCAGGTTCAGGGACTCGTTCTGGTATGGGAGACCGGCTTCATAGGATTCCTGGCCAACCATATTGAATATAAATATCCTGATTCCGGTCACGCCGCTGAGGGTGCCCACCTGGATATTCATGGTCCCGGTGAACAGGGTGGGATAGAGGGTCCGGATAAAGATGCTTCCGGTATCCGGGGGCGGGGTGATCCCGGTGGCGGAACCGATGCTGGTGAAGAACATTCCGTTACCATGGGTACCGACCACCAGGGTATTGTCGGACCAACGCAGGGCCAGCGAACTTACGATGGCGTATTGAAGGGGACCAGAATGGACCTCAGGAGTCCAGGAAGTATTGGCGCCATTGATCCGGGTCGTGCTGTACAGGCCGATCTGGGTCCCGACAAAATATTCCACGCCGGTCTGGGTTGCCACAATGGCGCAGCTCCGGATGGAAGGAGCCTGCAGGTTGCCTGAACCGGACCCTTCAATGGCCTGCCATACCGGTATGGAATCGTTGGCGTTTCCGGTCCACCAGATGCTTTGGGTATCATAATTGGAAATCACGGCCATGATCGTGTCATCATTGCGGGGGTTCACCGCAACCCCGATCACGACGCCCTCCATCCCCGGGTCCGAGATGTCGACAGGAATGGTGGCGGGCAGGGCGTTTTGCGGATCACGGATCCGGTAAACCTTTCCGCCGTCGGTTCCAAAGAACAGGTTATGCCCCGGGCCATAGCTGCCCCGGGTGGTTGCCATGGACCGGATCTCCCCTGTGATGGAGGAATTCACGCCGCTCATCCGGGTCCAGGTGGTGGAACTAACCTGCGAGGCGGCTGTGGTCCGAAACAGGGTATCGTTGCTCGCGAAATAAAGGTCCTCCGTATTGTCCGGATCCAGGTAGAACAGGGTGATGAAATCCCCCTGGGCTCCCTGAGGCTTGATGCCGGTGAATTCCCCTGCAAACTGGTTGTCCGCGGGATCCAGGGAGGCCCTGAAAACCCCTCCGTTCTGGCTCGATAGATAAAAATATTTGGTCCCGTTGGTTGGGGAGGAGAGTCCCACGGAACAACCATCCCCCAGGATAAAGAGGTCATG
>DATKSX010000021.1:0-9323 GCA_035531415.1 Chitinophagaceae bacterium | reverse complement strand
GTTGTCCAGTCCGGAGAAAAAAGCTTTCCCGTTGTTGGTCTCCGTGAAATCCCTGACGAAAGACTGCAGCCAGGAATCCGAAGCCAACATGAAGGTGGTCACCGGGATCCTGAGCTTGCGGCATTGGGCAGCAAGGCCAAGGGTCCGGCTGATGATTTTACGGTCCAGTCCGAAACTGTTCTTGTAATATCGTTTGCCCACTTTCATGCAGGTCGGTTTTCCGTCGGTGATCATGAAGATCTGCTTGTTGGGGTTCTTCCTCCGCCGCAGGATGTCCATGGCCAGCTCCAGTCCGGCGATGGTGTTGGTGTGATAAGGACCCACATTGAGATAGGGGAGGTCCTTGATCTGGATTTGCCAGGCATCATTTCCGAACACGATGATGTCCAGGGTATCTTTGGGATAGCGGGTGATGATCAGTTCACTCAGGGCCATGGCCACCTTCTTGGCGGGGGTGATCCGGTCCTCCCCATACAGGATCATGGAATGGGGGATGTCGATCATCAAGGCGGTGGATGTCTGGGCCTTGAAATCCGTTTCCCGGATCTCCAGGTCTTCCTGGTTCATCCGGAAAATATCCAGGCCGTGGTTCACCTGGGCGTTGCGGATCGAGGCGGTGAAATCGATCTGTTCCAGGGTGTCCCCGAACTGGTAGGGCCTGGTATCTGAGTTCTGCTCATCTCCCAGGCCGGAAAGGTAGGTGCCATGGTTGCCCATGCCGGATTTCTTCAGCTTGCCGAAGATTTCTTCAAGGGCTCTTTTTCGGATGCTTTGTTCGGATTTGGGGGTGATCTTGAACTCCCCGGTTTCAGTCTTTTCGGTGAGATAGCCTTTTTCCTGGAGGTCTTCGATAAAATCTCCGATCCCATACTGGTTTCCGGCCAGGTCAAATTCCTTGTCCAGCTCCGTAAGCCAGCCCAGGGCTTCGTTCGCATCCCCGTTGGTATAGCTGAGCAGCTGCAGGAACATGTTCAGCATACGGTCAAAAGAGGATTGCCCTTTTTGCTGAGGATCGAATTTGGTAAATTGGGTGCCGATCATGGTGAAATCCTGTTGAAGTTACGGGAATTATCAGTAAAAATTCACCGGTCCCCGGGAAGGAAGGCACCCATAATCGCCTGTATAATTCTTACTGATGATATGGTAATTGGTATTATATTTATACGGATAGTAATCATTCATAATAAAATTTACAATACATGAAAAAGGGCATCTATGGGTTGCTGTTCCTGGCATGCTGCGCTTTGGCAAGCGCCCCGGCTACCGCCAAACCCAAACCGGGATGGAAGATCGGCGTTCAGGCCTACTCTTTCCGCAATGGCAGTTTTTTCCAGGCCGTTGACCTCGTCAAAGGCCTTGGCTTGAAATATATCGAAGCCTATCCGGGCCAAACCATCGGAGGAGGGGTGAGTGGGACCATGGATTACCATATGGATGCAGCCACCCGGCAAAAGGTCCTGGCTTATCTCCGGCAACAGGGGGTTACCCTGATTTCCTATGGGGTCGTGGATGCCCGCAGTGCAGCGGACTGGAAAAAGATATTTGATTTTGCCAAGGCGATGAACCTTCCAACCATCGTATCGGAGCCCCAGGACAACCAGATCCCGCTGGTTTCCTCCCTAGCCGACCAGTATCATATCGACGTAGCCATCCATGATGAACCCAGGCCGGATCATTACTGGACTCCGGATTCCGTACTGGCCGTCCTGCCCATGGCCGGCAAAAGGGTGGGAGACTGTGCCGATATTGGCCATTGGGCCTATTCCGGACTCAACGTGGTGGAATGCCTCAGAAAAATGGAAGGCCGGATCATGGAACTTCATTTCAAGGATGTGGGAAACCAGGAGCCCTCCCCCGAGGAAACCAATGTAGTCTGGGGAACAGGCCATGCAAATCTGGAGGGGGCGCTGAAGGAACTGCTCCGCCAGCATTTCCACGGGATGCTCATCATCGAATACGAAAACAACCCCACCGCCAACGTGGCCCAAATCCGGCAAAGCCTGGCTTATTACAACCAGACCATGGCCCGGCTGACGAAATAGCATCCGCAATTTTCAGGAAGCGGGGTCCGGGAAAAATTCCGGGGTCAGTCGCTTTTCTTATCCGGGGATGAATTGACATTCATGGATTCGTGCCGGCCATGGTCATGTTTCACCTGGAAAGTGGTTTGAGCCCCTACCATGTCCCGGTATTTTTCGAAGGTCTCCCGCGATTGTTTTTTGCCATCAATGATCAGGGCGTCTTTTTCCAGGTCAACGCTGTATTTATCGGGATCGGAGATCAGATGGCTGGACACCATCTCCTGCACAGCGACCTGGACCCGGCCGGTTCCGTTTCCGGACCAGGAATCATTGATGACAAAGGGCCGGGAATTCATTTTCATCTGGAAGTTTTTCATATTCCTCATCTCCATATTCATCTGGCGGTTCCAATTCTTGTTCTTGATCCTCACCATCAGGGAATCCATATTCATCTTCATATTGGCGGTGTCTCTGAAGTAACGGAACTTGAGGGAATCCATTTTGATCTTTAACCTGGGCCAATCTTTCACCCGGAAGGAATCTGCAAAGGCGAAGTTTTTCATCCTCAGGGAATCCATATTCCTCAGGGAGTATTTGATGGCGTAATTTAATTTGATGGAATCGCGGGCCATTGTGTGAATTGCCACTTCATACTGCTTGCGTGCAAGGGTCATCTGCTTCCGGATCAGGTCCCAATCTTTTTGGTTGAGCCTTTTCATCAGATCCTTCTGTTGCTTAAGCTGGGAAATCATCCGTTCCACATCCTTTTTCCAGACCGTGGAATCCATTCCAAATGCTTTGCGGTTCATGGCCCAGTAGGAGGTGAAGGGTTCGTCCGGGACCGGGATGGAAAATTCATCGGGGATGGAATCCCTCCCGGCCAGGTAGTAGCCCATTTTGGAATTGGATTGGGCCCAGGCAATATCCCCGCTGGGGGATTTTCCGGTGACCAGGAACATCGCATTGCCCGCGGAATCCCCTTTTATCCGGAAGGCTTTGAACGCATCGGGGTTCATCCCCCCACCAATCGCTCCCTCCTGCTTCCCGTTCACTTCATAAATCACCGGTCCACCCCGCCTGGTAGTGATCAGCACCACTCCATTTGCACCCCGGTTTCCATAACGGTTCTGGGCAGTGCTGTCCCTGAGGATGGAAATCCTCTCGATCTGCCCTGGGTTAACCCCATTCAGCCCCGAAGCTACTTTTCCGTTGATAATGAAAAGGGGCTGACCCTTTTCACCCCCATTTCCGGAATCCCCCTCTTCCCGGAGCCCGCTGTGGATGGATTCCACGACCAGTCCGTTGGTTTGGGAATCGGTGGTCAACCGGACGATACTACCCCCTTCCGAATCCACAGATTCAGCAGATCCCTGGGGAACGGTGTCCAGGGCCTGGATCCGGGTTTTCGGGGTAGGGCCGGAGGCCGGTGCGCCTTTCGGTCCGTGGCTGGGATTCAACCAGGCCATGGAGGCTACGGCCAGGGCCAGGATCATTAGGGTAGGCAGCATCTGGCTGCCCTGGAGTTTGGATCTTTTCATTTCCATCATTCTTTTGATGCGTTGAAAAAGCTGTGGACGCCCATTGACCGCCGCAAGGACCAGGGAAGAGGCATGGTTGCGCTGTTCTTCCAGGGCCACCAGGGCACGGGCATAAGAAAGCGGATTGACTTCGGCCACTACCATATCGTCGCAACAGTTTTCCCTTTCCTTGCGGATGGTGGAGGAAATGGACCAGACCATGGGATTGAAGCAAAGCAGGGTCTCGGTGATGCACTGCAGGAGGTTCACCAGATAGTCCTGCCTTCGGATATGGGCCATTTCATGGATCAGGATGGCTTCCAGCTGTTCGGGACTGAGCCGGGTCAGTGCTGCCACGGGGATCAGGATGACCGGTTTCAGCCATCCGGTCACCAGGGGGACATCAATATGAAGCGAAAGTTTGAGGCGAATGGGTCTGCGGATGGCCATGAGGTCTTTCAGGGCCTCCAGGCGCCGCTCCAGGGCGGCGGGAGGAAGGCACACCCCTTTGCCCCTGAGCAGGCCGGCCCGAATGCCGGCTGAAGTCAGGCGGATGGCGCAGATCAGGACTCCAGCAAAATAACCCATGGAAAGCACCGGGAAACTGGATTGCAGCAGTTGCAACCAGCGGCTGACCAGAGAAACGGCTTGCGGGGCCGCCTGGGCCTGGGACTGGTATATCGCAGACAGGGCAGCAGGCATGATGCCGGTATGTCCCCCATCCGGGATGACCAGGGAAGATTGCAGCAGGCACTGACGAACCAGGTCTACCAGGAACCATACCGCGATTCCGGTCAATGCGGCCGAGGAGATTCCGTAACGGAGGCGGGGATCAGAACCCCGGGTGGCCCGAAGCAGCATTTGCAGGAGGGTCCAGATCAGCAGGCCCTGCCAGAGGCAGTCCACGAGGGTCCAGCCTATGGCATTAATGAACCAGGATCCGGGAATCTGAAAAAGAGGCATGGGGCAAGATTTAAAAGGCTTATTTTTTCTTTCCTTCCTGCGGGCGTTCCTTTCTTTCTTTTTCCAGTTCGTTGAGATAGGATTTAATCCGGGAGATTTCTTCCTGGCTGGGCCGCTTCCGGCCCAGGGCCTGCATGACCAGCATGAAGGGAGACCCGTTGAAGACCGTGGAGATCATCCTGTCCACCATTTGCTGCTGGGTATGATCCTTCGATACCGTCGGGGTGTAAACATGATTTCGGCCTGAGACATCACGGGAAAGGATGCCTTTTTCCAGCATGATCTGCATCAGTTTCAGGGTGGTGGTGTAGCCGGAAGACTTGCTTTTCTCCAGCTCCCCGTGCACGTCGCGCACGCTGCTGGGACCCCGGTCCCAGAGGATGCGCAGGATCTCCAGCTCGCTGTCGGTGGGTTTGGGTAGGAAGGATCGGACCATGGGAATAATTTTGAGTACGAATAGTTTCGTAAGCAAATATACGAATGATTTCGTAACCGCAAAATCCCAGATGGATTTTCAGGAAATTTTAACAGAAGGCCCCTGATTCAGTTCCGGGGTCTTCAGGAGAAAGACAGCCTGCCGGGCAGCACCGTCGGTGGTGGCGCTGACCCTGACTTTTACGGTTGGGGGCGGGAGGGTGGGGGGTTTGGAATAAATATTGGCCAGGGAAGGGGCGATGACCAGAGAAACGATAGACATCAGCTTGATCAGGATATTCATGGAAGGACCGGAGGTGTCCTTGAAGGGATCCCCGACCGTATCCCCGGTTACCGAAGCCTTATGGTGGTCGGACCCCTTGTAGTGGATCTTCCCGTTGGAGTCCGTCACCCCTTTCTCAAAGGATTTCTTGGCATTGTCCCAGGCACCCCCGGCATTGGACTGGAACATGCCCATCAGGACTCCGGTCACGGTAACCCCGGCCAGCACGCCACCCAGTACGTTGGGTCCGAAAGCGAATCCCACAAAAACCGGAACGATCAGGGCGATGGCGCCCGGGGCGATCATTTCCCGGATGGAGGCATTGGTGGAGATGGCCACGCATTTCTGGTATTCGGGTTTTCCCTTCCCTTCCAAGATGCCCGGGATTTCCCGGAACTGCCTGCGCACTTCCTCTACCATGCTCATGGCGGCCCTGCCTACCGCGGCGATCGCAAGGGAAGAAAAAATGAAGGGGATCACCGCTCCGATAAACAGCCCGGCAAGCACGTTGGCCTGGTAGATGTCGATATGCTGGGAGGCCGGGTCTGGCAGGGCCACCCCGACGAAGGCAGCAAAAAGGGCCAGGGAGGTCAGGGCTGCGGAGGCAATCGCAAAGCCTTTGCCTGTTGCAGCGGTGGTGTTGCCCACGGCGTCCAGAATATCGGTCCTTTCGCGGACTTCCTTGGGAAGCTCGCTCATTTCCGCGATCCCCCCGGCATTGTCCGCAATCGGACCGAAGGCATCGATTGAAAGCTGCATGGCCGTAGTGGCCATCATCCCCGATGCGGCGATGGCCACCCCGTAAAGTCCGGCGAGTTGGAAGGAAAAATAAATTCCGGCGGCAAGGACCAACATAGGTAGCAGAGTGGATTCCATTCCCACGGCTAGGCCCCCGATGATATTGGTGGCATGGCCCGTGGAGGACTGCCGGACGATGGAAAGGACGGGCCGCTTGTTCATGGCGGTATAATATTCGGTGATCACGCTCATCAGGGTCCCCACGATCAGCCCGACGATCACCGCGCCGAAGACGCCCTGGGAGGTGAAGGAGTGAGACCGGAGGACCATGGTGGTGGGAAGCATCCCCGTGATGATGAAATAAGATGCGATTGCCGTCAGGATAACCGCGATCCAGTTTCCCTTGTTCAGGGCCTTTTGAACGTCACCGTCCTCCCTGATTTGGACGAAATAGGTACTCAGGATGGAAAAAAGGGTGCCCACCCCGGCGATAACCATGGGCAGGATCACCGGGGAAAGCCCGTTGAAATGGTCGTTCACCCGGATTTCCCGGCCCAGGACCACGGTGGCGATGATGGTGGAGACGAAGGATCCGAAAAGGTCGGCGCCCATGCCGGCCACATCCCCCACGTTGTCTCCCACGTTATCGGCGATGGTCGCCGGGTTGCGCGGATCATCCTCCGGAATTCCGGCTTCCACCTTTCCGACCAGGTCGGCGCCCACGTCCGCGGCCTTGGTATAAATGCCTCCGCCCACGCGCGCGAACAAGGCGATGCTTTCCGCCCCAAGTGAAAATCCGGTAAGGGCCTCCAGGGCCTTGGTCAGGTTTTCCCGGTTGTCCATGTATCCGAACAGGTGCAGGAAAATGATCAGCAGGGAGCCCAACCCCAGGATGGCAAGTCCGGTAACCCCCAGGCCCATCACCGATCCTCCGGTGAAGGAGACTCCCAGGGCCTTGGAAAGGCTGGTTTTAGCTGCCTGCGCCGTGCGCACATTCGCCTTGGTGGCGATCCGCATGCCGTTGAACCCCGCAAAAGCCGATAGAATGGCGCCGATCACGAAAGCAACGGAAATAAGCCAGCTGGAATTCGGGTTCACAAAACCCATATATCCCAGCAGGATGGCAGCAATGACGACGAAATAAGTCAGGGTCCGGTATTCGGTCTTGAGGAAGGCCATCGCCCCGTCGGCGATATGCTTGGCGATTTCCTTCATTTTATCACTTCCGGCATCCTGTTTGGTGACCCAGCGGATTTTGAGGAGCATGAAAACCAGCGCGATAATGCCCATCGCAGGGATCAGGTAGAGGAAACCAGTCATAAGGCCACGTTTGGTTCAGGGGCGACAAAAATAGGAGATAAAGCTCAATTATTGAAGCTTTTGAAGGCCTCTCCCAGATTTTCAATGAGGTCAGAAGCAAGCATGGAAGGCTCAGAAAGGGAGGCTGCCGCGAAATCCCCGGCGAGCCCGTGCAGGTAGACTCCCAGGATGGTGGCATGTTCGGGAGAATACCCCTGAGCCAGCAATCCGGAAAGGATGCCGGTGAGCGCATCTCCGGTGCCCCCCGTGGCCATCCCCGGGTTGCCGGTGGGATTGAAAAAACACCTGCCGTCGGGACAGGCGATGGCGGTATACCTTCCCTTGAGCAGGATATGAAGCCGGTGTTGGACGGATTGCCGCTGCAGCAGTTCCAGGCGTGCGAAGGGATCGGGGGCTTTGCCGAATAGCCTTTCGAATTCCCCCGGATGGGGGGTGAGAATGGAGCCCTGCGGAATATCTTTCATCCACTCCGGATGCCTGGCGACCAGATTCAGGCCATCGGCATCGATCACCAGGGGCCGGGAATTTTCCAGAACCAGATGGACCAGGCGGGCTGCCTCGGGACTTTCGCCGAGCCCGGGGCCGATACCTATTGCGGTGTATTTTTCCAGTTCCTCCGGCGAAAGAAAATTTTCCTGTCCGGGGACATAGGTGATGCACATCGCTTCGGGGACCGCGGTCTGGATGACCGCGTACCCCTTCTCCGGCACCATGCAGGTCACCAGTCCGGCCCCGGATCTCAGGCAAGCCCTGGCCGCAAGGACCGCGGCACCCATCTTCCCGTAACTTCCACAGAGGAGCAGGACGTGCCCGAAATTTCCCTTATGGCTGAACAGGGGCCTGGGGGCGAGCAGCCTGGAAATGTCCTCTGGCCCCGTCAAATAAAAAGGAGTGGGGATTTCCTGGAGGGCCTTGGGGTCCAGCCCCAGGGGAAGGATATGTACCGATCCGGCCCAATCCCCGGTGCCGGGCATCAGGAAAGAGATTTTCCAGGTTTCCAGGCTCAGGGTATGATCTGCCCGGACTACGGGATGCTGCCCCGGATGCCGGTCTGGAAACATTCCGGAAGGAATATCGACAGAGACCACGGTGGCTCCGCACTGGTTGATCTGTTCAATGGCCCGTGCCGCCAGACCTGAGGGAGGCTGGGTCAGGCCGGTACCAAAGAGGGCATCCAGGACCAGGTCCCCTTTTTGGGGAAGGGGCAATTGGGAGTCATCTTTTGCGCGGTGGAGGATTTCCGGTGGGAGCCGGTCCAGATTCGCCTGGCAGTCTGCAGAAAGGTGGCCGGAGATCCCAGGCATCCAGACCTCAACCGGGTAACCCCGGAACCGGAGCATTCGGGCGATGGCGAGTCCATCGCCGCCATTGTTGCCCGGACCACAAAAAACGAAGGTCTTGACCCCGGTATCGAAGCGGGAACAGATCCAAGAGGTGCAGACCCCGGCGGCCCGTTCCATCAGGTCCAGACTGCTGATGGGTTCCCGCTCCATCGTGAGGGCATCAATCCGGCGGATTTGGGGGGCGCTGAAAATTTTCATGGGTAACCCGTCCCGGAGGATTCCAGCTCCGAAGGTGGGCAAAGATCGGAATTGCCGGGCAGAAGGAGAGCGGAAAAGAAGGATTCCCGCTACCGGTGTCCGAAGACATAACGCACCGAGAAGCCTCCTTCACCGGGGATAAATCCGTTGTAGGGGGTCAGCTCGATCTCCGGCTTCCAGTCCAGGCTCAGGTTGATGGGGGCTTCGCTGAAGGTGTATTCGAGGCCCAGGATCCCGTCCATCCCGAATATGAACCCGTTATAGTCGTTCCCGTGATAATAATAGTTGGGAATGACGAAAGAACCAACATGAGCCCCGCCCCCGATGTACCACCCCAGGCCTGGAGTTTCTTCGAAATGCTGGTGGTATTCATAAAGCCCGGTGAGGGTGAACCAGTAGGGCCCAAGGCCGAGGATCCCTTCCAGAGCGGAGGAACTGGAAATATACCCTTGAAGGGTGATTCCACTCGGATCCCCGAGCCTGACTCCTAATGCGGTCTGTGCCCTGCAACTGAAAGAAAATGCTG
>DATKSX010000020.1:0-4345 GCA_035531415.1 Chitinophagaceae bacterium | reverse complement strand
CCTCTGGAAGGATTTATAAATCTGCCCATTAAAAAGATGATTACCGGGGTTTTACTTACAGAAATTGTGGCCCTGATTCCAATACTTTATGCCATGAACGGCAGCCTGCCTCTCCGGGGATTAAATACCATCGTTTTCATAAACCTTATCCTGATGACCGGCCTTTCATTTTTCCTGGGCAGGAGAAATTCCGGGCCTGAGATAGGATTTTTCTCCAGGCTTCTACCTAAAATGAAATATATCCTTTATATCCTGGTGATTTTCGCAAACCCATTTTTTTACCAACTGATCCAGACCAATCTTTCCGGCTATTTTTACCATCAGGTAATGCGCCAAAACATACGCATTCTGCAGCAATCCGAAGACCTGGGATTGAAGTCGGCCCATGTCCCGGATTTCGATACGGCGATGATTAAAATCCTGAATGCTGAATTTGGAAAGAATTTAAGGAGTATCGTTAAAAATGAAATTATTCAAAAGCCCTCCCTGATATATTTTAATTATTCCGGGGGGAAATCCTTCCCGGATTCCTATTTGCTCGATTATTATGGTCTGGATAGTTTGTACATCGGGAACCACCTTTTTACCAAAAAGATATTGAACCGGGAAATTAACCTGAATACACAATAATGGAAGGGTGTGCCCTGCTTCAACGTATTGGGGGGAGAAAAGATCCGTATCGGCTAGAGAAAAAGATCCCTTTGCAATTGATTGGGATTTAAGGCGGGATCAACCTGGTAGGATTTGAAATCCTGGATCCCTTCCTGGCGGAGCACCTCCTCATCAATATAGAATTGTCCGGTGGCGACCTGGTGGTCCCGGCCCAGGATGATCCGGGCTGCATCAGCCACGATCTCCGGTCTGCGGCTGCGGCGGATCATGTCATCGCCTCCCAAAAGGTTTTGAACCGCCGCAGTAGCGATGGTGGTCGCAGGCCAAAGGGAATTGAAGGCCACCTTTCCCTTAAACTCTGCAGCCATCCCCAGGGTGCACATGCTCATTCCGTATTTGGCCATGGTGTAGGCGACATGGGAGGAAAACCCTCCGGGATCCAGGTTCAGCGGTGGGGAAAGGGTCAGCACATGGGGGTTCTCCGCCCGGAGCAGGTGGGGAAGGCAGGCCCTGCTGCACAGGAAAGTGCCCCGGGCATCGACCTGGTGCATCAGATCGAACCGTTTCAGGTCCGTTTGGAGGGTACCGGTAAGCTGGATGGCACTTGCATTGTTCACCAGCACATCGATTCCGCCGAATACTTCCAGGGTCTTTTCCACCGCCTGGTTGACCTGGTCCTCGAACCGGATGTCTACCTGGAGGGGGAGGGCCTCTCCTCCGGCTTCTTCCATTTCCCGGGCAGCGGTGAAGATGGTCCCCGGGAGGCGGGGGTGTGGTTCCACGGTCTTGGCCACCAGGACGATCCGGGCTCCTTCAGCGGCCAGCCGGAGGGCGATCGCATGTCCGATCCCCCGGCTGGCCCCGGTGATCCAAATGATTTTACCCCGGAAGGACATCATGAGCAGGAGTTGAGTAGTGGGATTGCTGACGCAGGATATATTTTCCGATCAGATCGAATTCCAGGTTGACCAGGTCGTTCACCATCAGCTGACGGATATTGGTGTGCTCATAAGTATATGGTATGATGGCCACGCTGAATTCCCGGTCCGTTACATCAAATACCGTCAGGCTGATCCCGCTCATGCAGACCGAACCCTTTTCAATGACCAGTTTGGAGAATTCCGGGGGAAAGCCGATCTGGATTTCGTGGCTACCCTCCTTTTCGGATACCCGTTTGCAGACCCCCCTGCAATCCACATGGCCCTGCACCAGGTGACCGTCGAGCCGGTCGCCCAGTTTTAGGGACCGCTCCAGGTTGACCCAATGGCCCGGCCGGAGGGATTCCAGATTGGTTTTTTTCAGGGTCTCCCGGATTGCAGTCACCTGGTGGGTCCCCTGGTCCACCCCGGTTACCGTCAGGCAGGCCCCGTCATGGGAAACGCTTTGATCCACCCGGAGCTCATCGGAAACCGGAGAACGGATGACCCACAGCAGATTCCCCTGGAGCATTTGAATGGACTCCAGGACGCCGGTGGCCTCAATGATTCCGGTAAACATGGGGAGGGGATGGACGGCCCCGGATAATTGAAAAGTTTGGGAAAATCATTATCTTTGCGCCTCTAAATTCATTCCATTCATGCTGATCATCGATTCCAAAGATTGCGAAAATATCGATAAGGCCCTTAAAAAGTACAAGAAGAAATTTGAAAAGGCGCGCATCCTCCTTCAGCTGAGGGCCCGTCAGTCCTATACCAAACCCTCCATCAAAAGGCGCTCCACCGTCCTGAAAGCGGTTTACCGCCAGCAGATTGCCATCGGGAAAATCGAGCCCTGATCCGGGCCTTGCTTCCATCATCCCACTTTGGTTTTGCCCTGTTTTTAAAGTAACTTTACTTCAGTCAATTCCTGACCTTGGGGAAAGCTGTCCTACTCGTTGAACCATTTATTTCCTATATCCGTTTTGAAAAACGCTATTCTCCGCATACGGTCCTTTCCTACCAAACCGACCTGAAACAATTTTTTGAATATCTTTCCTTTACATATGGTGAACAGATGGATATTGATTCGATATCCCATTCTTTCATCCGATCCTGGCTTTCCAGCCTGAAAGAAGCGGGCATCAGTTCCCGGGCCATTGCCAGGAAAATTTCCACGCTGAAATCCTTTTACCATTTCCTGCGCAGGAAAACGCTGGTCCGGTCCAACCCCATGGGTAGGATCATCACCCCTAAAATTCAAAAAAGACTCCCCTCCTTCCTGAATGAAGGGGAAATGGAAAAGGTCCTGGCCGGTGCCCAATCGGATATCCCGGAGGGACCCGGGGGATTTGACCATTCAACCCAATCCCTCCTGCTGGAGATTCTTTATGCCACAGGGATCCGCCGTTCTGAGCTTACCGGGTTGAAAAACAGCCAGATAGACTTTGGCACCAGGACGATCAAAGTGTTGGGAAAAGGCAGCAAGGAAAGGATCATTCCCGTGAGCGACCGCCTGCTCGGCCAAATCCGCAGTTATGGGCAACTGAAGGCCGGACTGGGGGAGGGGTGGGATCCGGAATACCTGCTGCTCAACGGGAAGGGAAAACGTTTATACCCGAAATATGTCTACAGGGTGGTCAGAAAGGCCCTGGAGCCCGTAACCACACTTGAAAAACGCAGCCCGCACCTGCTGCGGCATAGTTTTGCAACCCATCTCACCAATGGGGGAGCTGAGCTCAATGCGGTCAAGGAGCTGCTGGGCCATTCCAGCCTCGCTGCAACCCAGATCTACACCCATAATTCCATTGCCAGACTCCGGGAAGTTTATCAGGGGGCCCATCCCAAATCATAAATTTTTCTATTTGATACCCTATTTGTATTCAATTTTTTATATAAATATTTTTTTATGAATGTGCAGATCAGGATCAACCGGTTTGAGGCGGATTCCCGCCTGATTGGCTGGGTCAAAAAAAGGGTCGAAAGACTTCCCTCCTATGACCCCGGAATCACCACGGTAGGGGTATACCTGAAGGTGGACAACCCAGCCCATCAGATCAAGGACAAAGTGGCAGAGATCCGGGTCCATTTGCCCCACCGGGAATTGTTAACCCGGCACCTTTCGAAATCCTTCCAACAGTCCTTTGTCAGGGCCTATGATTCGATGGTGGAAAGCATCGCCCGAACCAAGGGAAAGCGGTTTCAGTGACCCTGGGTTAACTCTTTCAGCCCCAAAGCCTTCCGGAGGGATTTCACCCGGGCAAACCGGTCCGGATTATTTGCAAATTATTTGGCTTTGTGCATTTCATTTGCTACCTTTGCCTTCCCAAAAAAAGCTTTAGGGAAGTCAGGATAGGTTGAAGTTCTTTTCAGCAGTGGGTTTGGACTGCAAAACGCAGGTGAATCCCCCGGAAAGCCGGGCAGGTATTCCGGAGCTGGTATCCGGTTCGCCGGACCGGCCTTCGCCAGCATAGCTCAGTTGGCCAGAGCAGCTGATTTGTAATCAGCTGGTCGGGGGTTCGAATCCCTCTGCTGGCTCAGGAGCCACCGGGCCCAAAGGCAGGGCATTCATTTGGAGCGGGAAAAACAGGGCAGGTTCCAGAGCGGCCAAATGGAGCGGACTGTAAATCCGCTGTCTTTCGACTTCAGTGGTTCGAATCCACTCCTGCCCACAGTTCTTTGCAAAGCGTAAGCAAAACACCAAAAACCGGAGCGGTTCTGGTTATTTTCTGACCTGCGGGAGTAGCTCAGTTGGTAGAGCGACAGCCTTCCAAGCTGTAGGTCGCGGGTTCGAACCTCGTCTCCCGCTCTCATGCACC
>DATKSX010000019.1:0-6009 GCA_035531415.1 Chitinophagaceae bacterium | reverse complement strand
TCCAACTGCTATATGCGGTCATTCCTATTGCGGAAGCCGCCCGTAATTGTATGAGTTTAAAAGGGGGTACGCCTACTTTGGGATGTCATCTATGTGACAATTTAGACTTTTGCGTTTTCCCCTGGGTAATAAGCTGAGATTGGATTAATGATGATATGATGGATTGCATTATTGTTATCTATCTTTGAAAACCCTTATTGCTTTTTTTATTTTTTTAATTTTCAATCTTTTCCCGGGTCACAATCTGGTTAAATTCCGTTTGATAGTTTTGGTTTCGTAACACCACTCCCTTGGCGATCAGGGCCAGTTTACGAGCAACCTTGATGATGGCTTGCTTATTATTTCTAACCGCATGGCGTCGGTAATAGTGCAATAGTTCCGGAGACCTTCTGATGGCCTGCCAGGAAGCTTCCACCAGCAAAGGACGTAAGTGGGTATTGCAACGGGGTTGTAATCCCTTGCGGACCCGCCGATCAAACCTTGAAGAATATTTTCTTTTTGTACAGGAAATAACAAAGCAGCCATTCCATGGAGAACACCACCAGACAACCGATGATCGCCACCAGGGCCCCCGGCAGAACAGTAAGGCCGAGTAAACCATCGCTGATGGTCCGGATATAACCGGTGAACCAACGGTCCCCGACGATCTCGAAGAAAAGATAAATGAATATGGAATTCATGCCCAGGATGGTGAAAAGTTTGAGGTACCTGCGGTGGCCCAGGATATCGATCCACCAGTAAAAAAAGGCAAGACCCAGCAGGCAATAGCCCGCGGACACCAGGGTGAAGGAACTGGTGGCGATCCTTTTGATGATCGGGGTTATCCCGGACCAATCCAATCCATATCCGCAGGCCAAGGCCAGGATCCCGGCACCGCAAAGCAGGAGGGTCTTGTTTTTTCTTTCCCGGTCCAGCAGCAGCTTACCTGCCAGTGCCCCCCAGATGGTGTGTGCGGCGGTTGGGATGCAATTGATCGCCACCCAGCCATCCTTGTTGATCTTGTTCATCAGCACCAGGTCGATATAGTTGCCGAAATTATGCTGATCGGTGAAGGGTTGGGAGAACCCCGGAACATGGATGGTCCGGTATAGGATTTCGGTCAGCACCAGCAATCCGAGGCTCAAAAGGATCTGGTACCGGGCCGGCCAGCGGAAAATGAGGAAAGCCACCAGCATGGTGAAGGAAAGCTGGGTAAGCACATCCCAAAGCTCAAAGGAAAGGTGGTTACCCCGGACCGCATAATCCAGCACCCCCCAGAAGAAGAGAAAGAAACACCTGCGGAGCATTTTTCGGAAGGAATGGTTCCAGCTGAGACCGGCGGACCACTGCTTGTTCAGGGAAAATGCCATGGCCGTGCCGGCAATGAACATGAATCCCGGCTGGATCAGGTCCCAGAAATGAAGGCCATGCCAGGGATAATGCGTGAACTGGGTCCAGAAATCCCGGAGGGGCCCCGGGGAAGTGTGCCGGATCAGCTCCCAATACAGACCGGTGCTTTCCAGGGTCAGCAGCACCATGATGAAACCTCTCATGGCATCCAGGGAAAGCAGTCGCCCCATCGGAGTGATGGGCGGAAGATTGGGGGAATGTTCTGCGGCCATATCGGGATTGGGCTAGAGATGAACCAAAAAGGGGAAGCAGCCTGAAACCTCCGGTTAATTTAGGAAAAATCCAATCCCGGGACTGGGATTTTCCTTTATTTCCTTTTAATCCACCCGGATCAAGGGATCTTCCCCATGGACCATTTCCCCAATGGGGGACCGGAAATCTGCCAAGCCGTACATCTCCAGGATCCGTTCAAATTCCGGGAGGCCCGCAGGGTCCAGGGCGATCAGCAGACCACCGCTGGTTTGAGGGTCCGCAAGGATCGTTTTCTGAAACGGGCTGAGCGTACTTACCCGCTGTCCATAACTTTCCCAGTTGCGATTCGTCCCACCGGGGATTGCTCCCTGGCCGATATAGGCTTCCAGATTGACCTGGATCAGGGGAATGGACCCGAAATGCAGCAGGGCCGAACAGGAGCTGCCTTCGGCCATTTCCTTCAGGTGTCCCAGGAGGCCGAACCCGGTCACATCCGTCATCGCCCGCACGGCTTCCAGGCGGCCCAAGGCCTCTCCCACCCGGTTCAGCCGGGACATTTGCCGGGTTACGGTATCCAGGTCCTCCGGGCTGATCCACCCCTTTTTTGCGGCGGTGGTGAGGATTCCCGTACCCAGGGGTTTGGTAAGGAAAAGCAAATTCCCGACCCGGGCAGAATTATTTCTCTTGATATGGTTCAGGTCAGCCAAACCGTTCACCGAGAGCCCGAAAATTGGTTCCTGACTGTCGATGCTGTGACCTCCGGCAATTGAGATGCCCGCCTCCAGGCAGATTTGCAGTGCTCCCTCAACCACCCGGGAGGCGATTTCCGGCGGAATTTTATCCACCGGCCATCCCAGCAGGGAGAGGGCCATCAGGGGCCTTCCTCCCATAGCATAAATGTCACTGAGAGCATTGGCGGCGGCGACCCTCCCGAAATCCAGCGGGTCATCGACGACCGGCATGAAAAAATCCGTGGTCGCCAGGAGCGCCGTGCCGTTGCCCAGGTCATAGACCGCTGCGTCGTCCCGGGCATCGTTGGCGACCAGAACGGGTCCGGAGGGAACTGATTCGTTGCCCCGCAAGATCGAATCGAGGACCTTGGGGGAGATCTTGCATCCACATCCCGCGCCATGGGAAAAATGGGTCAGTTTCAAGGGTTCCTTCATGATGTCTGGGGGATTGTTGGTGCTTCGGCCATCATCCGCAGGATCCGGACCGTATCCGAATGCCCGCAGCAGCAGGTATTGATCAGGATCCCGGCGCGCTTCCTGGCCTGGATCGATTTGCCGTAGTACCCGTCATAATACCGGAGCAGGATCCGGAAACACTCCCGCAAATTCCCGGTTGCCAGGAAATCGAGAGCCTGTTTGGTCTGGGTCCCTCCCAGCCTTTTGCGGACCCGGTCCATGCCTACTGAAATCCATTCCCGTCCCAGGCTGCCATAGGTCCTTTCCAGGTAATCCAGCCGCTCCTCAAAGGGAATATCCAGAAAAAGTACCGGGGCATTCCGCATCTGTTGCCAAAAAGCCGGTGGGAGGATCATCTTCCCGATGGACTGACTTTCATCCTCCAGCCAGATGGGGGCTGTCCCCGATGCTTTCCACAAGGCTTCTGCAAGGAGGTTCTCAAACATTTCCTGGCCGGGCTGGACCATGCCCGGCCCGGCTCCGAAGGCAGAACCCCTGTGGCAGGCGATATTTTCCAGATCGATCATCGTCCCCCCGGCATTTTCCCAATCCCGGAGCAGGTCGGTTTTACCCGATCCCGTAAATCCTCCCAGGATGAGGAGCTGGTAAGGTTGGGTAAATGCCTGGAGCACCAGGTTCCGGTAGGCCTTATAGCCACCCCGAAGGGTAAAAACCCGGTAGCCGGAAGTTTCCATCAGCCAGGCCACCGTGCTGCTGCGCATCCCGCCCCTCCAGCAATGGATCAATAAGGTATCCGATTTTACGGTGGCCCGGACTATTTCCGCCATGGCCCCCATTTTGACTCCGAAAAAGTCCAGACCCCTCCGGATGGCGACCTCCCTTCCTTCCTGGAAGTAGATCGTACCGATGATCTTCCGTTCCTCATCTGAAAGCAGGGGAAGGTTCACCGCCCCGGGGATATGGGCATGAGCATATTCCGAAGGGGACCTCACATCCAGGACGGGATGGGTTCCGGCCTGAACAAGGAACTGATCTGCGGGAAGCTGCACCATGGGCGTTGCCGGGTTTAACCCAAAAATAGGGTATTGGATTTAGGGATATTCAGCTGACCCTCCTGCCTTTCCATTGGTAGGTTTTGAACCTTCCCAGAAATGCCGCGACCAGGATGTAGGGGATATGAAAAAACTGCTCCAGGGGCAACCACCACAAAAAGCTGCATTTACCAAAAAATTCAGCCACCGGAAAAAGAAAGACCAGTTCCAGGGCGGTTTTATATAACAGCAGGCCCCAGAACCAATTCAGGAGGGCCGGCTCCCAGAAGGAGGAAATTGCCAGCACCGGGAACAGGAGGTTCCAGGCGTAAAGAAAGAGCAGGAGGGGCAGCAGGCCGGGGCTGTCCCCCCGGCCCATTTTGGAGGCCCAGCGGATCCGTTGCTGGAAAAAGGAGCCAACATCCGGTTGGGCGCAGGTC
The DNA here is from genome assembly GCA_035531415.1 of Chitinophagaceae bacterium. Lineage (GTDB taxonomy): Bacteria > Bacteroidota > Bacteroidia > Chitinophagales > Chitinophagaceae > JANWKA01. The sequence continues at coordinate 1,809 of DATKSX010000019.1, read as the reverse complement.
CGGACCAGGGCTTCCCGGCATTTGAGAAAGCGGCATTGTCCGGGAAAGGCCCGGTGGATTTTCTGCAGCAGGAACACATCATCCCCTGAAGCCAGATGATCCACCCCTTCGAACCCGCCCAATTCCAGGAAGGCTTTCCTATCATAGGCGAGGTTAGCTCCATTGCAAATCACCGGATACCCCAATTGCAGGAGGGAACCGGTCAGCCCCTGGAGGCTGAGGAAATCCAGGGACTGAAGCTTTTGGAAAAATCCCCGCTCCCCCCGGAGTCCCACCGGGCCCGCGATGAGTTTGCATCTTTCCTTTTCAAAGCAGGCCACCACGGAGCTGATCCATTCCTTTCCGGCCGTGCAGTCCCCATCCGTGGTAACGATCAGGTCCCCCCGGGACTGGCTGATCGCCACCTCGATGGCTTTTTTCTTAAAGGCGCGGACAGGCTTACCCGGGATCAGGTGATCGGAAAGGTTGATCAGCTGTACCTGTCCTCCGGCAAAATCCCGGACCAGGGATTCGGTGCGGTCGGTGGAATGGTCGTTCACCACGACTACTTCCAGGAGGTCTTCCGGGTAGGTTTGGGCCCGGATGGATTGCAGGCAGGACAAGATATGATCCTCCTCGTTCCGGGTGGGAATGATCAGGGTGACGCGGGTTTTGAAACCGTCACCCATAGGGGGAATGCAGCCGGGAAGCCGGAGCCATCCGTAAAGCTGATATAGCATAAAGGCGCCATACCCGGCGGCAAGTAAGGATAAAACCAGGATCGTCATGGCCCGGGGGTATTTCCCAGCCATTCCCCGATCGCCTCGCAGGTCTGGGCATGGATGAGCATATGTCCCAGGGGCAGGGAAAGGATCCTGCAGCTGGTCATTTTCCCAAATAATCTTTGGATGGTCGCCTCAGGGATCAACCGGTCAAATCGCCCCAGGGCAACCAGCAGGGGCATCTGGTCCCGGTTCATTTTCCGGCGCAGGACGGAGATCCGGGTTTTCATTTCCTTCAGGCCGGTCCAAACCTGGTAAACCCTTCTGCGCTTTTCCGGCTCATCCATGTTGAAAACGATAAACTTGTAAACCCCTTCATGGACCAGGCCCAGGGACCTTCCCAGTCGGGCGGAAAGAAAAAAGATCCCTGGACTTTCAATGAAATAACGCAGCAGCCGGTTTCCCACCCAGGTCCGGGAGGAAAATTGCTGCCAGAGGTTCTCCTTCAGGCCGTCCGGAGCCAGGAGGATCAGCCTGGAAACCCTTTCCGGGATCTCCGCAATGGCGGAAAGGGCAGGCCGGGCGCCCATGCTGAATCCCAGCACCACGGATTGGCCGACCCCGAATCTTTCCTGGATCAGGCGGATGATTTCGGCCAGGTCTCCCGGCTGGAAATACCGTTCCTTCCAATCGGTGTCGCCGTGAAAAGGAAGGTCCGGGCAAACCAGGGTGTAGCGGTCCCCGCATAGGGAGACGAAGGGTTCGAAACTGGATCCGGATTCGCCAAAACCGTGAAGGCAAAGGATCAGCTCCCTGCCTTTCCCGGCAAAGTGGCAACGGATCCTGTTTTGCCCATAGTCAAGGTCGAAATACTCCAAAAGGGATCATGATTTGAGGGCGGTTCATCTCCCGGGGAAATTTAAAAACACAAGTTTACAACTATAATCTAAATGGTTGATAACCAAAGATCATCCCTCTTGCATAAATTGGTAATCCCCTGAAGGAAAGGGTATGAAATCCAGGCAGGCTTATTTACCTATGGCAATCCTGGGCCCGTTGATTTCAGGAACGGAACTCTTGCATACTCCTTAAGGACCCCACCCGGACC
>DATKSX010000018.1:0-7635 GCA_035531415.1 Chitinophagaceae bacterium | reverse complement strand
TTCCGGAGGGTTTCGCAAAGGGAAACGCTGCCTTTCTCTTTGTCTTTGAAACAGTTAAAAAATCTCATGTGATGAACTTTCAGGCCCTGAACAGACAGCGTAAAATGATCCTCATTGCCGCGCTGGTGGGATTGATTTCGGTCTTTTTGCCCTGGTTCACCATATCCGCTGGAGGGCTCGGGAATAACCTCTCGGTGAGTACCAACGGGTTCCACGGATCAGGGATCATCGTATTGCTTGCCTTCGCTGCCAGCCTCATTATGGCCCTGACCGGAGAGCCGGGAGAGCCGCTGCGAAGCAGGTCCTGGATCATCACACTCGGCCTTGGCGTGATCGCCCTGCTTTTCGTGGGAATCAACATGAGCAACCTTTCCGGTGCCTCGGGCGGTTACGGAATCGTTCAGGCAGGATATGGATTCGGCCTATGGATCGCCCTGGCCGCTTCCCTGGCCATCCTGGCCGCCGGTTGGCTTTATAAGAACCCTTCGGATTCCTTAAAGCTGGCTTTTGAAGATCTGAAAAAGAATATCTCTTCCCCGCCAGCCCCGAAACAGGGGCCGGGGGGTTCCAACACCAACATGGCGGAACTGGAACGCCTGATCGAGCTCAGGAATCAAAACAAGATCACAGAGGAGGAATTCATTCAAATGAAATCCAAATTGCTTTAAGAATTAAAAATCCAGAACCCCAAGAACTTTACCTATGATGCGGACCATCAGATTGTTCCTTATTCTTCCCTGCTTCGCCCTCCTGTGTTCTCAGGGCGTTGCCCAGTACAAATCCGGCAAATCTGCCCAGCCCGGGACGTCAAATGCAGGGAAGAACAAGACTTCGGGGTCTGACAGCACTTCTTCTTTCCGCTCCAGCCTGGACACCCTCAAAAATGATTATGCCCAGATCCGGTCCCTTTTCGGAAAAGGGAAAGCCAGGGACACCATCAACATCATGATTCCGAACATCGCCTTTGAAGACGCCAACCTGGCCCATTTTAAGCAAGGCATCCAGTCCGCCAGGGGAGTGAAAGGGGTGTCCATGGGATATAAGGGAGGATGCGCGATGATTAAGGTGGTCTTTAAAGGGAACACCACCCAATTATGGGATGCATTGCCCTCACCGGCCAAACAACCTTTCACTATGGTTCAGGCAGATGATAATAACATTCAGTTGGCGTATAAAGCCCCGAATTCCGGCTCCTGATGCCGGTTTTCCCAACCGGCACCTTCTGCATTCTCCTTCCATTTTATTGGAATTTATAAACGATTTCAACGGGATAAAGCGGTGGACCGACTTGGTCCGGGTAAGCGCTGGTTGCCCATTCCCTCATCAAGCGTTCAAATACGGCATATATAACTTGCTTTCCTTCAATTAATTTTTGATGTTATAATTAAAATTCCTCTTATATTTGCTCCCGCTCCATTCCTATGGCAATTCCGATTTTCCCATTCCCAACCTTGATTTCCGGCTCCCGCCGATGGCTCACCCGGGATTTCCTCTCCGGTCCGCCCGGGATATATTGATCCCCTGATTGTCCGCAGACTAACCCATTCCTATGATCCGATACCTTTTCCGAAACCTATTCCTGTCCCTGATCCTGACCCTGGGATTTTTCCGACTGGATGCCCAGCAGATCGGCATTCATGGGGGTTTAAGCCTTCCAGACCTCCGGGGAGCAACCCAGCAGCAGCAGACCGTGCTTTCCAGGCAGGATGGCTACTACGGCTTCTTCCTTTCCTTCAGGCTTAAAAATCTTCTGTCCATTCAGGCCGATTTAAATTATTGCGGGGAAGGCGGCATTTCCAGCGGGATCCAGCAGGTCTTTGGGGATAACCTGAAAGCCTTTCCCCCTTCCGACACCCTTTATGCCAATTATGAAAGCCATACCATTCTCCATTACCTGGAAGTCCCGGTTGTGGCCCGGATCACCTGGGGTAACCAGGTCCGGTATTTTTTGGAAGGGGGGATTTTCACCGGTTACCTGGTGGATGCCCGGCAGGTGAACAACGGCGGGGGAGGATTATACAAAGATCCTGGCGGAAAGATTCCTGCTGTGCTGAAGCCGGGCGAAACCCCATTTTCCCCGGCGGTGCTGAATTCAAATTCCAACATCTACAACCGGATCAACACAGTCAATTTCGGTCTTACAGGAGGCGGGGGCATGAGCTATAAGATCGGAAGGAACGAAATTTACCTCGAACTGAGGATCAGCGAGGGCATGCAGGGGATTTACAGGGACCAGGCCCAATTTGGAAAATACAAAACCGGAAATGTCACGGTATCCTTTGGATACGCATTCCTGCTGACCAAATAATACAAGGCTCCTCTCAGAGTTCTTTTCCTTCCAGGAATGTGGCGACCAGGGAGGAAAACTGTGCACTATGCATGGCCCCGGGATGATCCCCGGGAACCGTCCTGAATTGCGCGCCCGGTATTAGGGCAGCAAGCGCCTTACCCGAACCGTTATCCTGGTCCTGGTCTCCGCAGATCACCAAGACCGGCTTGCGAACGGCGGCCAGTTCCTTTGGACTGGTGGAGGGCTGCCCGAATTGCTGCAAGGCGAGTGCCCGCCGATCCAGCCCCTGCTGCTGCACATAGCGGACCAAAGGGGCCAGTTCAGGGACGGAGTCTCCCATCAGGGCCCGGTAGAACATGATCCTTCTGGGCCATGCTGGGTCTGTAAACCCGGGGCCCATCCCTCCCAGAACCACCCGAGTCACCCTGGGATCCAGGACCAGGAGGCGGGCTGCAATGATCGAACCCCTGGAATATCCCACCAAACCATAATGATGAATACCCATCCGCTTCAGGATCCCCATGACGTCCCTGGCTTCCGCGTCCCTGAGGTAGGCTGCAGGGTTATGGGGCTTGTCTGATTTTCCATTCCCCCTCAAGTCGGGAATGATGAGCTCAAAACCGGCCTGCTGCAGTTCCTGGTAAAGTGCAATTTTTTTCCAAACCTCCCCGGTATTTGCGAATCCATGGAGCAGGACCACGGCAGGGCCGCTCCCCGCAGTTTCATAATAAATCCGGGTGCCGTCGAAGGAAGCGTAATAATGGCCGGTGGCCTGATATGGAACAGATTGGCCCTGCCCGCTGCGCCAAAGGACCAGCATCGCCAGCCCCAACAGGACTAAAATCGAACCACTTTTTTGAGCATTTGAAGCGCTTTGCAATTTTTTAAGTTTAGACAAAATTGAGTTTTATTTTAAAAAATACCTGCATCCAAAATAATAATGCTTTTGTCTGTGTTGGCAATCTAAAATAGAAGGAAAATGAACAACCTGCCAAAGGATCCCCGGAGCCGGATGGCAAAAATGTCCGCTTAAATTGTTAAGGACATCGCGGCTAACCCAGGTAGCGAAGGGGATTTCTTTTGGCTGACATGACGTACCGCTTGATGTTCATCCAGAAGGCCAGGATCATATACAGAATGACCGGGGAGCCGATGGTCAGGAAAGAAATATAGATAAACCACATGCGGATCCGGCTGGTGGCGATACCAAACCTTTCCCCGATTGCGGTGCAAACCCCGAAGGCTTTCCATTCCACGAAGTCCTTGAGTCGGTTCATTCCCCAAATTTATGGGAAATCGGAAATTTATCCAATAGAAACCTGACGAAACATCCGATGCCTGCGAAGCCCCGCCACAGGGCCTTCCCCGGGATTATTGGGGGAAATTCGATACCTTTGATCCTCCTACTTACCTGATAATCCGCATGCAATGGTTTTTGACCATGAAATGATCAAAAGGGCGTATGCAGAGCTGCCTGGAAAGATCACCAAAACCCGCCGCCTACTCGGACACCCCCTCACCCTTACCGAAAAAATCCTTTATTCCCATTTGTTTCATTCGGACGGCCAGGACTACCCCAGGGGCAAATCCTATGTGGAATTCCGTCCGGACCGGGTGGCCATGCAGGACGCCACCGCCCAGATGGCCCTGCTCCAGTTCATGACCTGCGGCAGGGACCGCGTTGCGGTACCTTCCACGGTGCATTGCGACCACCTCATCCAGGCCAAAACCGGGGCTTCCGCGGATCTGGCCACCGCGCTGGATGTGAACCGGGAGGTTTATGATTTTCTTTCCTCCATTTCGAACCGCTACGGCCTCGGCTTCTGGCAGCCCGGTGCGGGCATCATCCACCAGGTTGTTTTGGAAAACTATGCCTTTCCAGGGGGCATGATGATCGGCACGGACTCTCATACTCCCAATGCGGGGGGCCTCGGCATGATCGCCATCGGAGTCGGTGGTGCGGATGCGGTCGACGTGATGGCCGGCCTTCCCTGGGAACTTAAAATGCCGAAAATCATCGGGGTGAAACTTACCGGGAAACTGAACGGCTGGACCAGCGCAAAAGATGTCATCCTTAAAGTGTCCGGGATCCTGACCGTAAAGGGGGGAACTGGGAGCATTCTGGAATATTTCGGCCCTGGAGCCGAATCCATCAGCGCCACGGGTAAAGGCACCATTTGCAACATGGGGGCCGAGATCGGGGCAACCTGCAGCCTTTTCGGATTCGATGATGCGATGCAGGTCTACCTGGAGGCGACCGGGAGAAAACCCGTCGCCGACCTCGCAGCCGGAATCCGGGAGCACCTGCGTCCGGATCCGGAGATCCTTTCCGATCCCGGCAAATATTTTGACCAGGTGATCGAGATCGACCTGGATCAGCTGGAACCCCATATCAACGGACCTTACACCCCGGACCTGGCATGGCCCATTTCCAGGTTCGCCCAGGCGGTAAAGGAAAACGGCTGGCCCGACAAAATCGAGGTGGCCCTCATCGGATCCTGCACCAATTCATCTTATGAAGATATTTCCAGGTCGGCGTCGATCGCCCGCCAGGCCGCCCAAAAGCATCTGAAGGCCAAATCCGGCTTCACCATCACCCCCGGGTCGGAACAGGTCCGTTTCACCATAGAAAGGGACGGCATGCTGAAGGATTTCGAAGCGGTCGGCGGCGTTGTACTTGCCAATGCCTGCGGACCCTGCATCGGACAGTGGGCCCGGCATATCGATGACCCGAAACGCAAGAATACGATCATAACCTCATTCAACCGGAATTTCGCCAAGCGCAATGACGGGCTGGCTTCCACCCATGCCTTTGTGGCTTCCCCGGAACTGGTCACGGCCATGGCCTTCGGGGGAAGCCTCAGCTTCAATCCCCTCAAAGACAGCCTCACCAATTCGGAAGGCCAGCAGGTCCGCCTGGAAGCTCCGGTGGGGGACCAACTCCCCAAAAAAGGATTCGCAGTCGATGATCCGGGCTACCATGCCCCTGCAAAGGACGGAAACCGGATTGAAGTGATCATCCATGAAGACTCAGAACGCCTGCAGCGCCTGGAGCCGTTCCCCGCCTGGGAGGGCACTGACCTGACCGGGCTCCTGCTGTTGATCAAAGCCAAAGGCAAATGCACTACCGACCATATTTCCATGGCGGGTCCCTGGCTCAAATACCGGGGACACCTGGATCATATTTCCGATAACATGCTGATCGGCGCGGTCAACGCATTCAATGACAAGACCGATTCGGTAAAAAATGCCCTGACCGGGGTTTATGAAAGCGTTCCCAAAGTGCAGCGGGCTTATAAGGCGGCCCATCTGGGCAGCGTGGTCGTGGGGGATGAAAATTACGGGGAAGGCTCCTCCCGGGAGCATGCTGCAATGGAACCACGCCACTTGGGTGTCCGGGCCATAATTGCCCGTTCCTTTGCCCGGATCCATGAGACCAACCTCAAGAAGCAGGGGATGCTGGCCCTTACTTTTGCTGATAAGGGGGATTACGATAAGGTCCTCGAGGATGACACCATCGACATAACCGGATTAAAACAGTTCATGCCCGCAGAACCCCTTACCCTCCTATTGCACCACAGCAATGGTTCCTTCCAGAATATTGTGGTAAACCATACCTATAATGCCCAGCAGATCGAATGGTTCAGGGCAGGAGGGGCACTCAATGTCATTCGTGCGGAATTCGCCCGATGAACACCTACCAATCTTCCGGAATTTGAAAACGATCCTTTCTGAATCCAGACTTTCCATCACCCTGGACCGTTTATGCCACCAGCTGATCGAGAACCATCTTCGGTTCACCGATACCGTCCTGATCGGCCTGCAGCCCCGGGGCGTGTTCTTGTCGGACCGGATCCATTCCCGGCTCACCCACCTGATGCCCGGAATCACGATCCCTTATGGCAAATTGGACATTACCTTTTACCGCGACGATTTCAACAAGGGGGAAGCCCTGCATATTCCCAATCAGACTCATATCGATTTTTCCATTGAAAACAAAAAGGTGGTCCTGATTGATGATGTTCTTTATACAGGCCGGACCATTCGCTCCGCCCTGGATGCGATGCTGGATTTCGGCAGGCCTGTCCAGGTGGAACTGCTGGTCCTGATTGACCGGCGTTTCAGCCGGGAGTTACCCATTCAACCCGATTACACCGGCAAAAGCATCGATTCCATCATTTCCCAAAAAGTCAAGGTCTTCTGGAAGGAACGGGATGGAAAGGAAGAGGTGGTCCTGATTGACTAAGGGAGGGTGGCGGCTCCTGGCCCCGGGCCGACGGAGGGCCTGTTCCGGATTTTCTGTGTACCTTTGCTCCCCGGCATGCCGCTTTCCGTCAAACACCTACTGGGAATCAGGGACCTCACCCGACAGGACATTGACCTTATTTTCAAGACGGCAGACAATTTCAAGGAAGTACTGAAACGGCCCATCAAAAGGGTTCCCACCCTCAGGGACACCACCATCGTAAACGTTTTCTTCGAAAATTCCACCCGAACCCGGATTTCTTTTGAACTGGCCGAAAGGAGGCTGAGCGCCGACGTGATCAATTTCACCGCCTCTGCCTCGTCCGTCAAAAAAGGGGAAACCCTCATTGATACGGTGAACAACATCCTGGCCATGAAAGTGGACATGGTGGTCCTGCGCCATCCTGCGGTGGGAGCCCCTCATTTTCTTGCCGACCACATCCAGGCTGCCATCGTCAATGCCGGGGACGGCATCAACGAGCATCCCACCCAGGCCCTGCTGGACGCTTTTTCAATCCGGGAAAGACTGGGCGGGGTGGAGGGTAAAAAAGTGGCCATCATCGGAGATATCATGCATTCCAGGGTCGCATTGTCAGGAATCTACTGTCTGCAAAAACTGGGTGCAGAAGTCATGGTGGCCGGCCCTCCCACCCTTATTCCGAAATATATCGGCGAGGCTTTCGGCATCCGGGTGTCCTATGACCTCAGGGAAGCACTTTCCTGGTGCGACGTGGCCAATATCCTCAGGATCCAGCTGGAACGCCAAAACATGCCTGTGTTCTCCTCCCTGAGGGAATACAATCAGGCCTACGGGGTGAGCAGGTCCATTCTGGATGGCTTGGGAAAAGAGATCGTGATCATGCACCCGGGCCCCATCAACAGGGGGGTGGAACTGAATTCCGACGTCGCGGATTCCGGAAATTCCATTATCCTGCAGCAGGTGGAAAACGGGGTCGCAATCCGCATGGCGGTCCTGTACCTGCTGGCCGGAAACCGCGATGAGGCGGCGGAATGATCCGGGCCGGTATATTCCTTTTCCCCCTTCAGAAAGTATAGGTAATCTCCGCAGTCAGATAGAACAGGGATTTTCCTTGACCCGT
>DATKSX010000017.1:0-7847 GCA_035531415.1 Chitinophagaceae bacterium | reverse complement strand
GGCCAAATGTCACAAAAAAATGGAGTTTTGGCCGCTTTGGAAAGATCCAAACCGGGGCAAAAAAATGAGGAGGCGGCGATTTCCCGGAGTAGTTGGGGTTATACCTCTTCAGCCTTTAGTTGTTTTTGGATTTTTTTGCGGTCTTCTTCGTCCAGGAGGTTCTTACGCATCCGCATTGCCTTTGGGGTAATTTCTATGCTTTCATCCTGCTGGATATATTCCATGCATTCTTCCATGGAAAACTGGGTTTTCGGGGTGATTTTGGCATTGTCATCGCTTCCCGAAGCCCTCATGTTAGTGAGCTTTTTCCCTTTCACCACATTGATGACCAGGTCCCCCGGGCGAATATGTTCTCCGATGATCTGGCCTTCATAGATCTCCTCGCCCGGATCGATAAAAAAAGCGCCCCGGTCCTGCAACTTGTCGATGGAATACGCTGTGGCAGATCCGCCCTGCTGAGAAACGAGCACTCCGTTGCTTCGCCCGGGAATAGTTCCTTTCCAGGGCTGAAAATCGTTGAACCGGTGGGCCATCACCGCTTCACCGGCGGTGGCTGTAAGCATGTTGCTGCGCAGTCCGATCAGGCCCCTGGAAGGGATCTGGAATTCCAGATGCTGCATATCTCCCTTCGTATCCATCACCTGGAGCTCGCCTTTGCGCTGGGTCACCAGGTCGATCACCTTACCGCTAAAGGCCTGGGGTACATCGACAACAAGCACCTCAAAGGGTTCGCATTTTTTCCCATCCACCTCCTTGATGATCACCTGGGGCTGCCCTACCTGGAGCTCATAACCTTCCCGGCGCATCGTTTCGATCAGGATGGAAAGATGCAGGATTCCCCTGCCAAATACCAGAAAACTGTCCGAGTTGCCGGTTTCCTCCACGCGGAGAGCCAGATTCTTTTCCGTTTCCTTCATCAGGCGCTCCCTGAGGTGCCTGGAAGTCACGAACTTTCCATCCTTTCCGAAGAAAGGGGAGGTGTTGATGGAAAACAGCATGCTCATGGTAGGCTCATCCACGGAGATCTGGGGAAGGCCTTCCGGATTTTCGAAGTCCGCCACGGTATCCCCAATGGTGAATTCCTCCAGGCCTACGATGGCGCAGATATCCCCCGTTTCAACGGACTGCACTTTCTTTTTGCCCAATCCCTCGAAGGTGTAAAGCTCTTTGATCCTGGATTTAAGAATGATGCCTTCCGCCCTAACCAGGGAGACCGGCTGATTTTCCGCAATAATCCCCCGGGCAATTTTTCCTATGGCGATCCTTCCCAGAAAGCTGGAATAATCCAGAGAGGTGATCTGCATCTGAAGGTTACCATCGGGCTTGGCGGGAGGCGGTACATAATCCAGGATGCAGTCCAAAAGGGGGGTAATATCCTTGGTAGGCTCCAGGCTGGTGTTCATCCATCCCTGTTTGGAGGATCCGAATATGGTCGGGAAGTTCAATTGTTCCTCGGTGGCGTCCAGATGGAAAAACAATTCGAAAATGGCATCGTGAACCTCATCGGGACGGCAGTTGGGTTTGTCCACCTTATTGATCACGACGATGGGTCGCAGATGAAGCTGAAGGGCTTTCTGTAATACGAACCGGGTCTGGGGCATGGGGCCTTCAAAGGCATCCACCAGCAACAGGACCCCGTCTGCCATTTTAAGAACCCGCTCCACCTCTCCCCCGAAATCGGCATGGCCTGGCGTATCTATAACATTGATCTTGGTGTTCTTATAGACCACGCTGGCATTCTTGGAGAAGATGGTAATTCCCCTTTCCCGCTCCAGGTCATTGCTGTCCATGATCAGCTCCCCCTTATTCTGGTTGTCCCGGAAAATATGAGCCTGGTAAAGGATCTTATCCACCAGGGTTGTCTTACCGTGATCCACATGGGCAATAATGGCAATGTTCCGGATATCCATAAACAAGTTGAAGCGGTTCCCGCCTTAAAAAGTCCGCAAAGGTACGGAAAAAGCAGCCCCCGTCCAAGAAAGGACCCCATCAGGGCTTGCGCATTTCCCGGGCCAGGAACCGGAAAGCGCTCCGGTTGGTGGTATTATAAAGTGCGGCTGCTATATCCACCTTCTCCCGGATGGTCAGATGCAGGTTCAGGGCGGCGGTTTTGTCCTTGGTTTCCGGGACATACTGGAAGATGAGCCGGTTCAGGTCCACATGGATGAGCTGTTCGGCATCCGAATAAAGTTCGTCCTGGTTGAAATCCTGAAAGGCCGACAGGTTATGCTGCAGGGTGAAGAGGGGCTCCATCAGGATATCCCACAGGCCCTTGCTCTTTTCAATCGGCAGGATGTCATTCTTCTTTGAATCGCGGATCTGAATGAGGACCACCCCGCTGGTATTGGCATCGATCCAGGAGGAGAAGACATGGAGGAACCGGAGGCTGGTCTGCTCCCCGAAATTATCCCTGAGCCCCGCATCCATCACATCCACGATGGGATTGGAAGGAAGGTAGACATTGGGAAGCACATAGGGGAAAGTGGCGCACATCCGGATCGCGGAGGTGACCCGGAGGGCAAGTGGGTCCTGGCCGGCAAAAAATCTGCAGAAATCGATTCCGTCGATGTCGCGGACCGCACGGTTATAGTGTTCGTATTGCGGAGCGGTCAGGTAACTAACCGGCTGCGGGGAAATGATCATCTGCCTCCCGTCCTCGGTGACCGTGGAGTTGTAAATCAGCATGGGGATTTCGGCGTTCCGTTCCGGTTCCGCATAATCGCCGATGGTTTTGTTCAGTACCCCGCCCAGGTTGATATCCAGCTGCTGTTCAAAAGCATAGCCCCGGTCCACAGGGTATTGGTTCTTCCCGATATGGAAATGGTGGAAGGGGGTAAAAAAATCATTCACGGCATAGGAAGAAAGGACCGCGTTGAGCAGGTCCTTGGCGATGTCGGCCGTATAAACCTTGCTGTAAAGGTCGATGGGTTTGCCTTCCTGCTTCTCCAGGTAGAGTTCCCGGAAATAAGAAGCCCCCATGATGCCACCGGAAGCGCCCGTGATCAGCACGGTATGCTTCATCAGTCCGCCTCCCAGGAGGCTGTCCGCATACTGCAGGACATTCATGGTCCAGGTGGCGGCCCGGCTGCCCCCTCCGCTCACATTGATCAGGATCATCTTGGGCCTTCCTCCCTGGGGAGCCACCCGGGCCTTCCAACGGTCCAGGATCCGTTCGGTTCGGACCATGTCGGAATCCACCTGGTTTTGGTTGAAAAGCTGGTTGAAGTGCTCAAAATCATAGGCTGGCCGCCGGGCGGGGTTCAGGTAGTCCATCCCGTAAGCCTTGCTCCGGGTATCGATCACCTCATGGGTGATCATCCAGTTCAATAGCAGGGTAGCTGCGGCGACCACCGGGATCGCCCAGCTGCGCATCATATAGACAAATGCCCCGGAAAAGGCGATCAGGACGGAAAAAAACCCCAGCACGCTGGCAGCCGCAGGGACCCGGAACACCTGGTATTGGGTGAGATAGCCCATGATGATCAAAAGGATGAAGGCAAACCCAACGGTCAGGGTGGCGGCAAAATGATGTTTTTTGAATATGGAATCCAGGAAGAACTTATTATAATGGTCCACGTTACGGGCCCTGCGGATGTTCCATACAGAGTTTAGATAGCTGCGCACCGGGAGGGCATCCTCATCCACCTGGGCTTCCTTGGTCATGATCTGGTAGAGGATCTTGCGGGGAACCCCCATTTTGCGCTGCATATCCCTCAGGATGGTCCTGTCCGCGTTGAAGAAGTAAAAGAAAGAGATGAAAATGCAAATCAGGTACCCCAACAGGAAGCCCTCGATCAGGAAAAGGATGTTGGTGGTACCCGCCAGTTCATTGTATTTCTGGTAATTGATCTCCCTGACCAGCATGAAAATCAGGAAAGCAAGGGGGATCACCGAATTGTTCAGGCAATATTTGAAAAAAGGCTGGGTGGTGGTGGCCAGGAACTTGAACCGCTTGCTGTGCAGGATGAAGGTGGTGATGTTCCAGGACATGACGAACACCCCCATGGCAAACCCCAGGATGGAAGCGCTGTAAAAGCTGACCCTGCCCAGGTATTCCGGGGCAAGGATAAGGGATGCCGCGCCAAAGACCCTGGCGAAATTGCCATTCACGGTGCTGAACAGGATAAACCAGAACACCAGCAGGAGCTGGTATTTTCGAAAATGCAAAAGGACCAGCTGTATGGGGAAAAAATAATAGAATCTGAGCAGTTGCTTTTTCATCCAAATCAAATTACGGATAAAATGGTCATCCCGCTCCAGCAACGGGCACGGCAGCCTTCCCGGTGATCAGGTACCAGGTCCAGACCATGGTGATCAGGACGAGCATGGCGACGAACTGATGGGAAACCGCCAGAAAGATCGGAATCCGGATCCGGCTTCCCATAACAGTGAGGATCCCCAGCAGGGCCTGGAGCAGGACGACTGCGAGGGGAAGGAAACGGGGACCCCGGGGGATTCCCTTCGCCTTCAGGGACCAGGCGATGACCAGGCCAAGGATCAGGTAGGCGATTCCCCGGTGGATGAACTGGACCGTCAGCGGATCATCGGTGAGGGCTGAAGGAGTACGGAACAGGGCTGCCGGGACGGCATGACCGTTCATGTCCGGCCAGGTGGGAGCATCAAGTGCCGCATGAAGCCCAGCCATAAAGGCCCCATAGGTGAGCTGGATGGTAAGCACCGCCAGAATGGTCGCCAGCAGCCCTTTCAGGCCAGGTTTATGGATTCTTCTGGCCCCGGGCACCAGCAGGGTCATCGCAAACCAAAGCGTATAGGTCAGCAACAGAAGGGCCATAATGAAGTGTACTGCCAGACGGATATGGTCCACCCGGACCCTGTTGCCGGTTAACCCGCTTTCCACCATGATCCATCCAATCAGTCCCTGGAGGCCCCCGAGCAGAAAAAGGATGATCATGGGCCGGACCATGGCCTTATTAAAGCGTTTCTGGATCAGGAACAGGATGAAGGGGACCAGGAAGACTACCCCGATCAGCCTGGCCCATAACCGGTGAAGATATTCCCAGAAAAATATGGACTTGAAATCCCCCAGGGTAAAATCCGGATGAGCCAGCCGGAATTGGGGTGTCTGGCGGTACAGGTTGAAGGCATGGATCCAATCCTGATGGTTCAGCGGGGGTAACGCACCGATGACCGGGTCCCACTGGGTGATGGAAAGACCGGAACCGGTCAGCCTGGTGATGCCCCCTAACAGCACCTGCACCATGATCATGACCACCCCAGCCAGAAGCCAAAAGGCCACTGGTTTTGTCCGGCGGTTCACCAGCAGATCCTCCATGTGGACAAATTTAGTTCTCATTCAGTTTGAAAAGTCCCCCGGATCGGATTTAAATTTGAGGCGTTTATCTCCCTAATTTTTTTTCCGAAGATGTTGAGCTCCTATTTTCAGGACCGGTTCACCGAGGCGGGCTGCGATGAGGCCGGCAGGGGCTGCCTGGCTGGGCCGGTCTGCGCCGCGGCCGTCATCCTGCGCCGGGACTTCGGACATGAGCTGCTCAATGACTCAAAGCAAATGACGCCCGAAGACCGGGAAACCCTGCGGGTAATCATCGAGCAGGAGGCAATTGCCTACGCCGTCGCCTTCGTGGACAACAAAACCATCGACCGGATCAATATTCTCCAGGCTTCCTTCCGGGCCATGCATCTGGCCATCCGGAAATTATCCCTTCGCCCCCAGCTCCTGCTCGTGGACGGAAACCGGTTTATCCCATTCCGGGGGATCCCCCATGAATGCATCATCCAGGGCGATGCCCAGTACGCTTCCATCGCGGCAGCCTCAGTGCTGGCCAAAACCTACAGGGACGCTTATATGGTACGGCTTCACCAAAAGTATCCGGTATACTGCTGGAATGAGAATAAGGGATATCCCACCGAAAAGCACCGGAGCGGCCTCCGCGAGTTCGGATCCACTTCCTACCACCGGCTCAGCTTCAGGCTGCTCCCTGAGGATGGGACCGTAACGGATCCCCAGGCTTTGGAGGATTGATGGCACCCATGCTTTCCGAAGCTCCTTCCGGAACTCCTGCTCCGGGCCTTGCCAGGGCCCGCCAAAAAAAAAGAGGGGTATGCTCAATTCATTTTTTTAGGTAGTATTTTTGCTGGTATGTTAAGGCAGACCCAGCAGCAGAAGTTATTACAGAAGCTTTCTCCCCAGCAAATCCAGTTGATGAAGCTGCTGCAGGTGCCCACGGCAGTGCTGGAGGAGCGACTCAAGGAGGAAATGGAAGAAAACCCGGCCCTGGAGTTCGGGGAGGAGCAAACCGAAGAAGAAAGCGTCAAGGAGGCGGATGATTTCCAGGACAACACTCCGGAAGAGGCTCCGGAAACCGAAAGCACAGAAACCGAGTTCGACCAAATTGACATTTCGGATTATGTGAATGACGGGGATGAGGGTGTGGCCGAGTATAAGCTGCGGGATGACAACTACCCTGACCCGGAGGAGTCCCACAGCTTTCCCATCCGGGTGGAGACCAGTTTCAACGAATTTCTGACCGACCAGCTGAATATGCTGGACCTGGATGAACGGCAGCGCAGGATCGCCCTGCAGGTCATTGGGAGCATTGATGACGACGGGTACCTGCGCAGGGAGGTGAGCGCTATTACCGATGACCTTTCCTTCTCCCAGAACGTCAATGCCACTGAGCAGGAAGTCACCGACATCATTCACAAGATCCAGGAATTCGATCCTCCTGGGATCTGTTCCACCAACCTCAGGGAATGTCTGCTGATCCAGCTCCGGCGCAAGCAAAACGAGGACCATGCGGCTACGGTAGCTCTTAAAATCCTGGAGAATTATTTCGAGGAATTCATCAAGAAGCACTATGAGAAGATTCAGAAAGGTCTGGGCCTGACCGACCAGGACATTCGGGATGCCATTGGCCAGATCATCCGCCTGAACCCCAAGCCGGGCAGCAATTATGCTCCGGGCAACAAGGCGGAAAGCTATATTGTTCCGGACTTCTTCATCATCAACAATAACGGCATGCTGGAGCTCACCCTGAATTCCAAGAATGCCCCCGACCTGCGGATCTCGGAAGGTTACCGGGAAATGCTCCGGGAGTACGACCGGGGAACCAAAAAAGACAAGCGTCAGAAAGAGGCGGTGCTCTTCATCAAGCAGAAGATCGACGCGGCCAAATGGTTCATCGATGCCATCAAGCAACGGCAGCACACCCTGCTCAGCACCATGGGAACCATCATGAAATATCAGGAGGAATTCTTCCTCACCGGGGATGAAACCTCGCTGAAGCCCATGATCCTCAAGGACATTGCGGACAGGACCGACCTGGACATTTCCACCGTTTCCCGGGTGGCGAACAGCAAATATGTCCAGACCGAATTCGGGACTTACAAGCTCAAGTATTTCTTTTCCGAATCCCTTTCCACAGACAGCGGGGAGGAAGTATCCACCCGGGAGGTAAAAAAGATCCTCATGGACCTGATCGAAGCCGAGAACAAGCAGAAGCCCCTGAGCGACGAGCACCTCACCAAGCGCCTCCAGGAAAAAGGCTATAATATCGCCCGCCGGACGGTGGCCAAATACCGGGAACAGCTATTCATCCCCGTCGCCCGCCTGAGAAAAGTATTCTGACCCAGTTAAACGACCCCATGGAAGGACCGGAATCAACCGGTGAAAACCTACCGATCCGGTTCCACCCCCTGCTCCGGGCAATCGCCCTGATCCTTTCGGTGGTTTTCCATCCCCTGTTCATTCCCCTTTACGCCACCTTGTTGATCATGGCTTCCCATCCCATCCAGTTCGCGGATTTCAGCGGAAAGGCGAGGCTGGCGATCCTGGGACCGGTGATTGAAAATACCATCATCCTTCCCCT
>DATKSX010000016.1:0-4053 GCA_035531415.1 Chitinophagaceae bacterium | reverse complement strand
CGAAGCACGTCAGTGGCGGTACCTCCTACGCTGGCCAGGCTTTTCTCCACGTTGAAGGTTTTCTTGTCCAGGGCCAGGGTCAGGGTGGAACGCTCGCCGGTCACGTCCACCTCCTTCAGGGTTTGGGCGGTGGGGCTGATGCGGATATTCCCCAGGTCCTTTTCAATATTGTTCGGAGGGAAGACCACCACGTTCTTCAGGTAGGTCTTGTATCCTATGAAATTAATCCGGAGGATGAACTGGCCGAAAGGCAGGTTATCCAGGCTGAAATCTCCGTTGGCTTTGGTATAAACCCCGGTGACAATGGAAGTGTCCTTGATCTTCAGCAGGGATACCGTGGCGAATTCCACTCCTTTATCGGACAGGGAGTCGATCACCCTGCCAAAAAGATGTCCGATCTGGGGCATTTGCCTTCCAACCGCCCCGCGGGAAAACTGGGGGTTCTGTGCAAGGCAAACCACCGGAAGGGCCAGCCACAAAAACAAAATAGCAGGAACGCGTGTCATTTTTTGCATATTCATCAGATTATCCATTTACCCTGAATGGATTTGCAAAATTAACCCCCCCCCGGGAACCATACCTCCAATATGTGATGAAAGGAGATATAGCATAACAGGATGGAGCCCAAGGGAGGTTAAAAGGTTGAATCCTCAATTTGAAGAGATACGTGCAAGTCCTGTGCCACCACTGGGAATGAAAGGGATAAATTATGAACGGCAGGGGGAGATGGTATTGCGCCCCATTTGATTTAATTTTGTGCCCCTGATACGGTGATTGTAGCTCAGTTGGTTAGAGCGCCAGATTGTGGCTCTGGAGGCCGGGGGTTCGAATCCCCTCATTCACCCCAATTATTATATCCGGTTCAGGCCGGTTGACCCGGCCCGGCCCTTGAGGCAGGACCGGATTTCCTTTTGGATCTTTCCGGGAATCATTCCAATTTTTTTCGCTTTCATCCCAGGCTGAGATAATGCCTTCCGGGATTCCATTGCTTTTCCAGGGATTCCAGGATCAGGGGCAGGGGTCCTGGGTCTTGCTCCAAATCGGCCCCGTCAAGGTCCAGAACCAGGCAGGGAATAGAGGCTTGCCGCAACCACTGGGTATAGGCTTCCTGGATTTGGAACAGGTAATCGGGGCTTAGCTTCTGTTCAAAAGTCCTTCCTCTTTTCCGGATATTAACCAGGAGCCGGTTTACCGGGACATGGAGATAAAGTAACAGGTCGGGTTCGGGCATTGAAGGGCTCACCAGGTTGTAGAATTTCTGGAAAAGCCGGAATTCCTCTTCGTCGAGGTTTATTTTCGCAAACAGGAGGGATTTGGTAAACAGGTAATCGCAGATGGTGGTCCGGGCAAAAAGGTCGGGAACCGCCAGGTGGTCCCGCAATTGCTTGTGTCGTTCCGCCAGAAAGAAAAGTTCCAGGGCAAATCCGTAACGCCGGGGATCCTCATAGAAGCGCGGTAGAAAAGGATTGTCTGAAAACCGTTCCTCCAGGAGCCTTCCGTTAAGGGAACCGGAAAGTTTCCGGGCCAGAGTTGTCTTCCCCGCCCCGATATTGCCTTCCACGGTAATCAGGGAATAATTCATGGTCCCGGCCTTCTCGGCAGAGCCAAGGTAAGCATCACGCATTAATCAGAGGGGACTAACGAGAATTTTTTGACCGGAAGGGGGTCCGGACAACTTTCCAGCAATTCCCCGATGGTCCGGTTCAACAGGGGGTGAACGAAATCGCTGTCGATCTCGGCCATGGGGACCAGGGCAAACCGCCGTTCCTCCATATGAGGATGGGGAATCTGGAGATAATCTTCCCTGAGGATATCGTGATTGTAAAAAAGAATATCAATGTCGATCAGGCGGGGTTCCCAGGCCTTCCTGCGGACTCTTCCCATATTCATCTCGATGGCCAGGATTGCCTTGAGCAGTTCGTTGGGCGCGAGGTAACTGTTCACCCGGACGGCCTGGTTGAGATAATCCGGTTGTTCGGTCAAACCCCACGGTGCGGTCTCATATACGGACGAGATTTGCTCGATCTTACCAATCTGGCGGGAAATCAGTTCCACTGCTTTTTGAAGGTTAATCAGCCTGTCCCCCAGGTTGCCGCCGATAAGTAGGTAAGTGGTATTCATGGATGCGCGTTGAGGGTATGGTACGCGACAAATGTAACAATTCAATGTATTTTTGAATCTGTTGTGTACAAATAAATTTCGGCAATCATATGGCAGTTGGATCATAATAAGATAATTTTGCCCGTGCCCCGGTAATTCCGGTTTGAGCCCGGCATCCCGGTCCCATTTCCCGGGTATGACCCGGATGGGGCCTTGTTCGGACTCTCTTTCCGTAACGCATCTGGGGACTGGGATTGCCGCCCCCCGGATCATGTGCTCCCCACCCTCCGAATTTTAACCGGCTGGGGCTGCTCAATATGCACCCATGAAAGGTTTTTTTAAGATTTTCTTCGCTTCCCTGCTGTCCCTGGTGGTTTTCAGCGGATTGTGCATGCTGCTGCTTTTCTTCATCCTGCTTTTCGCCACCCTGAGGGCCCCGGTGTCAATTCCGGATGGTTCCGTGCTGGTGGTGGACCTGACCAAACCTTTACCGGAACAGGACCAGACCAATCCCCTGAACGCGGTCCTGCACAATGGTCCTTCGGATATTCCCGGCCTGTTCAGCACGGCCACCGTGATCCGGGAATCCGCCACGGACCGGCGGATCCGGGGGATCTACCTGAGGCTGGGTGCCGATCCCAACGGTCTGGCTTCCGGCGAGGAAATCCGTGACGCCCTGCTCTATTTCCGCAGTTCGGGAAAATTTATCCTGGCCTATGGGGATGACATTACCCAGAAATCCTATTATATCGCCTCTGCCGCAACAAAGATCTACCTCAATCCGAAGGGGGAGCTCGATTTCAGGGGATTCGCGGTGGAGGAAATGTTCCTCAAGCACCTGCTGGACAAACTGGAGATCCATCCCCAGATTTTTTACGACGGAAAATTCAAAAGCGCCACCGAGCCCCTGCGGGTGGACAAGATGACGGATGCCAACAGGCTGCAGACCTCGGCGATGCTTGGGGATGAATACCGCCATTTCCTGCTGGGAATTTCCGAGGAGCGCCATATTGATACGGCCACCCTGGCAGGTTATGCCGACAGCCTCAGGGTGCGGACCGCAGGGGATGCCTATCGCCTGGGACTTGTGGATGGCCTGCGTTACGATGATCAGGTCTCCGGGGCGCTGCGCCGGGATGCCGGTTATGCTCCGGGGCAATCTGCTCCCCTGGTCAGCACTTCAGTCTATAAGCAGGCAGGCAGTTCGGTGAAAGGGGGAACGGAACAGGTAGCGATCGTTTATGCCGAGGGGGATATTGTGGATGGAAAAGCCCAGGACAATGGCCTGGAGATCGCGGCAGACGATTATGTCAGCCTCCTGCGCAGGTTGCGCAGGGACCCCCAGGTCAGGGCCATCGTTTTCCGGGTGAACTCCCCGGGGGGCAGCGCGCTGGCTGCTGAAAAGATCTGGAGGGAGCTGAGCCTCACTGAAAAGTCCATTCCCGTGGTGGTATCCATGGGGGATTATGCCGCCTCTGGAGGATATTACATCTCCTGCGGTGCAGACCGGATTTTCGCCGAACCCAGTACTTTGACCGGATCCATCGGGGTGTTCGGGATCATCCCGGACCTGAGTTCTTTTTTCAATGACAAGCTGGGCATCACTTTCGACGGGGTGAAGACCGCACCATTCGCCGATATGGAAAGCATCGCCAAACCCCTGACGGCCCAGGAGAAACAGATCATCCAGGAGTCTATAGATACGACCTATGCCGTTTTCAAGGAGCGCGTGGCGACGGGCCGCAAACTGGAGCCCTCCTTCGTGGACAGTATTGCCCAGGGCCGGGTATGGACCGGCCATGAGGCCCTGCAGATCGGGTTGGTGGACAGCCTGGGCAACCTGGAGGCCGCCATCCGCGAGGCTGCCAAATTAGCCCACTTGGGCACCTATTCCCTTCAAAGTTATCCGCAAGTCCGGTTTGACCTGCGCAGCGCCCTGATCAACCTGGAAGG
>DATKSX010000015.1:0-5004 GCA_035531415.1 Chitinophagaceae bacterium | reverse complement strand
ATAAAGTCATAGATCTGACGGAATATTCTTTTTCCTCCAAAGCGATTTACCGGCGCCTCAAAGCATCTTCCCACGGCACGGCCCGCTGGATGAACCTGATGAGGGCTGTTTCATCCGAAGGTTGGGGCCGCATCCGTTTTTACCGCAAGGTTAGGGAAAACCTGGTCCAGGACCGGAACTTCCGCAAGTTTTTCGAAGGGGAATCGAAAGTACTTCCGGACTTTTACAGTAATATCATTAAAAAAGATCTAGGAAACTGGTGGCCCTGGCTTCCCCAAACTGCCCTCCTCCACAACCCCAACGCCTACCTGGATAAAACGGCGCCTCAGCCCCTGGTCCACTAAACTCCTCCTCAGCGGGGATTTTATTTCCGGTCTCCCGGATCCGGGGATCATGTTTACCGGACCCAGACCGTCTTGATGTTGACAAACTCCCGGATGCCATAGGCGCCTAATTCCCGGCCATAGCCGGATTGTTTTATCCCGCCGAAGGGAAGCCTGGGATCGGATTTTACCAGGCCATTGACGAAACAGTTTCCCGCATCCAACTCGCTCCTGGCAATCCGGGTTCCCCGTTCAGGGTCCCGGGTAAAAACAGCCGCGCCCAGGCCGAAGGAGCTGTCATTTGCCAGGGCGATGGCCTGCTTTTCATCTTTGGCCCGGATCAGGGCGGCCACCGGTCCGAATAATTCTTCATCAAAGGCTGGCATGCCCTTTTTCACTCCCGTGAGGACGGTGGGTGGATAGAAGGCCCCCGGGCCTTCCGGAATGGAGCCTCCGAGGACACAGCGGGCTCCCAGCCGGATGCTTTTGCGCACCTGCCGGTGCAGGGAATCCCGGAGGTCCGTCCTGGCCAGAGGGCCGACCTGGGTGGAAGGGTCCAGGGGGTCCCCCATTTTTCGGGATGCCATCCGGGAATTGAATTTTTCCAGAAATTCCCCGAAAACCTCCTGCACTATGATAAACCGCTTCGCCGCGATGCAGCTTTCTCCGTTATTGATCAGCCTGCTGTTCACGCAGGTCTCCGCAGCCATATCAAGATCGGCATCTTCCAGGATCAGGTAGGCATCGCTACCCCCGAGCTCCAGGACGGCTTTTTTCAGAAGGGATCCCGCCTTGCGGGCGATGTCCTTTCCGGCTCCCGTGCTTCCGGTCAGGGAAACCGCGCTCACCAGGGGATGGTTGAGAATGGCCGGGACCTGCCCGGAGGGGACTACGAGGGACTTGAATAGGCCGGCTGGGAATCCGGCTTCCTGGAATATTTTTTCGATGGCGATTGCACACCCCGGCACATTGGAGGCATGTTTCAGAAGGACCCCGTTTCCAGCGGTAATTGTGGGGACGGCAAAGCGGAAGACCTGCCAGAAGGGGAAGTTCCAGGGCATTACCCCCAGCACGACTCCAAGCGGCTCCATCACCACCATGCTTTGGGACGCATCCGTTTCAACCTGCTCGGGCGCGAGGAACTTTTCCGAATTAAGGGCATAATAAGTGCAGGCCGAAGCACATTTTTCAGCCTCTGCAATCCCCTGTCCAATCGGTTTGCCCATTTCCAGGGCCATCAGCCTGCCCCATTCCGCACTGCGGTCTTTCAGGATCCGGGCAGCATTCTCTAGCAGGGCAGCCCGTTCCCCAACCGGCCATTCCTTCCAGGCCAGCTGAGCGCTGGCCGAGCTGCGGATCATCTGATCCACCCGGGAGGGACCGGGCACGGCATATTTTTTCAGGGGTTTGCCATTGGCAGGGTTGATGGACCGGAGTTCCATAAAACGGGTGGTTTGAGATGGGGCATAAAAAAAGGCTGGACTGACAGGTCCAACCTTTTCAAACCAAGTTAAATGCCAAGTTATTTCACTTCTTCGAAAGGAACATCGGTCACCGTGCTCTCTCCGCCCTGCTCCCCTCCCTGGGTTTCCTGGCGTTCGTCCGGATGTCCGTCCTGCTGGGGCCCTGCGGGACCGGCCTGTTGGCCGGCCTTATAAAGCTCCTCGGATGCGGCGGTCCAACTCTTGTTCAGTTCGGCCATGGACGAATCAATTCCGGCGAGGTTTTGGGTTTTATGGGCTTCCCTGAGCTGGGAAAGTGCGGCCTCAATCGGAGCTTTCTTGTCCGGGGGAATCTTATCCCCGTATTCCTTCAATTGCTTTTCGGTGGTGAAGATCATCCCGTCAGCCTGGTTGAGTTTTTCGATCTTTTCCCTGGCCTCCTTGTCCGAGGCCTCGTTCACCTTGGCCTCATTTTTCATCTTTTCGATCTCTTCCTTGCTCAAACCGCTTCCTGCCTCAATCCGGATATTCTGGGTTTTACCCGTGCCCTTGTCTTTTGCAGTGACATGGAGAATCCCATTGGCATCAATATCGAAGGAGACTTCGACCTGGGGAATCCCCCTTGGTGCCGGCGGAATGCCGTCCAGGATAAACCTGCCCAGGGTGCGGTTCTGCCCGGCCATGGGCCTTTCCCCCTGCAGCACATGGATCTCTACACTGGGCTGGCTGTCAGAAGCCGTGGAAAATACTTCGGATTTCTTGGTGGGTATGGTCGTATTGGAATCGATTAAACGGGTCATTACCCCTCCCATGGTTTCAATGCCAAGGCTGAGCGGGGTGACATCCAGCAGAAGCACATCCTTAACCTCTCCGGTAAGCACTCCTCCCTGGATCGCGGCGCCTACGGCGACCACTTCATCCGGATTGACTCCCTTGGAAGGCTTTTTTCCGAAGAATTTTTCCACCACTTCCTGGATCTTGGGGATTCGGGTGGAACCTCCCACCAGGATCACCTCGGAGATCTCGCTGGTGGTCATACCAGCATCCTTTAGAGCCTTTCGGCAGGGTTCCAGGGTCCGTTCCACGAGGGGGTCGCACAACTGTTCAAAACGGGAACGGTTCATTTTTTTCACCAGGTGTTTGGGAACTCCATCCACCGCAGTGATATAGGGGAGATTGATCTCGGTTTCCTGGGAAGAAGACAATTCGATCTTGGCCTTTTCAGCAGCCTCCTTGAGCCGCTGCCAGGCCATGGGGTCCTTGCGCAGGTCCACGGCTTCTTCCTTCTTAAATTCATCGGCAAGCCAATCCATGATCATCTTGTCGAAATCGTCTCCGCCCAGGTGGGTATCCCCATTGGTGGATTTCACCTCGAAAACCCCATCCCCGAGTTCCAGGATAGAAATGTCGAAAGTGCCTCCCCCCAGGTCGAAAACAGCGATCTTGCTGTCCAGGTGTTTTTTGTCCAGGCCATAGGCAAGTGCCGCGGCCGTAGGCTCATTGATGATCCTGCGGACATTCAGGCCCGCGATTTCCCCGGCTTCCTTGGTTGCCTGGCGCTGCGCATCATTGAAGTACGCAGGCACGGTAATCACAGCCTCTGAAATTTCCTGTCCCAGGTAATCTTCCGCGGTTTTCTTCATCTTTTGCAGAATCATCGCAGAAATTTCCTGGGGGGTATAGAGCCTGCCATCAATATCGATCCGGGTGGTATTATTATCCCCGCGCACGACCTTATAGCTCCAATGCGGGATCTCATTGCTCACTTCATCAAAATGGCGGCCCATGAATCTTTTGACCGACATGATGGTATTGACCGGATTAGTGATGGCCTGGCGCTTTGCCGGATCGCCCACTTTCCTTTCACCGTTCTTCAGGAATGCCACGACGGAAGGAGTCGTCCTGCGACCCTCGTCATTTGCGATAACTACCGGCTCATTTCCTTCCATGACCGCCACGCAGGAGTTGGTGGTACCCAGGTCAATTCCTATTATTTTTGCCATAGTATATTTCTCCTTTTATGGATATAGATTTCCGTAAGAAATTGACAATGATTATGCCAAGGGCCGGAAGTATGCAATATTGGCAGTTTCCCTTTAATGGTTTTTGTGGAATCTTGTTATTTCATTGATAATCAATGCCCATGATAATTGAATAAAACGGGATCCGGACAGCCGCCACCGCCAAATCCAGCGATCAACAGGACAACCTCCATCATGCAACCCATCCGGTTAACCACCATCCGCAAGCAGGACGATCCCAGGATCGCCAGGATCATCCGGCAAACCCTGACAGAATTCGGGATTGCTGGCCCGGGGACCGTATTCAACGATGAGGCCATCGATCACCTTTCCCGGTCGTTTTCCGAACCCCGAAGCAGGTATTTTGTGGCCAGGAGAAAAAACGACATCCTGGGAGGGGCTGGGATCCATCCCCTGGAGGGGGGAGATGAGGAAACCTGCGAGTTGCAGAAAATGTACGTGGTCCCGGAAGCCAGGGGAAATGGCCTGGGCCGGATGCTCATGGACGAGTGCCTGGCTTTTGCCCGGGAGGCGGGATTCCGCACCTGCTATATTGAAACCATGCCCCAGCTGAAATCCGCCCTGAAACTCTACGAAAGTACCGGATTCACCTACCTGAAATCCCCCATGGGCAAGACCGGCCATTTCGCCTGCGGACTTTGGATGAGCATCACCCTTTAAGGAAAAGGATGGCCTTCTTCCTGGAACTGAGATAAATATTGAATCCAGCCCTGAGCAGTACTTCTCCCGATGCATTCTGGTAATTATGATGGTCCTCCGCTGCCGCGGCCCCGGTGTTTCCCCCCTTGTAAGAATAATTGGTGCTGGTGAGTTGGGATCCCTGGATATGAGCGTAGCCATAACCGGCATATGCAATCAGGCCTGCGGATTTACTGATGAAATGGACCAGGCCGAATGCTCCTGCCGCATTCCAATAAAAGCCCCCCGAGGTCTGGCCAACCGATGTCGAAATAAATGTGGTCCGGTTGCTTGTGGAGGAGGTCGTCCCGTCTCCTGTTCCTGCCTGAGCATCCACCTGCATGAAAAACAGGGTGCTGGAAAGGACCGGGTCCCCGAAATAGTAGCGGATGAACGGACCTGCTGTGAATGAATAGTTGGTGGAACGGAAAAGATCCGAGGGAATCCCGGATCCGGCCGTGGTGGTCAGGTTGCTGTGTCCGGAGGAAATTCCCAGGGAAAGGATTCCTCCGATGGCCA
>DATKSX010000014.1:0-8264 GCA_035531415.1 Chitinophagaceae bacterium | reverse complement strand
CGGGAAAGGAGGGAAGGGGTGATCCGGTTGATCCGGATGATCTCGCCCGACCCTGGGAAGACCCCGATGCAGCCCAACTTTTCCCGTTAAGATCCGGCCGGTGTTCCAGGCGGCCTGCCCGGCAATCCATTTGCGAGGTCCCGGCGGCAGGCTACCCCCTACTGGCCCTGTTCCGACCTTCCTGTTAAAGGCTTTTCGCCCGGAAATTCACGGGCATTTTTTTGGTTTTCAAATCCCAGCATCTTATTCCACATTCAATCCTTCGACATTCACCTCAGGAGTCTGTCCAGCAGTGTCCGCATCCTGAAGTTCCATATGGATGGTCCGGTGCTCCCCGGGCATCAGGGTGATAAAATTGTCGCTGAAGATGACTGGAAGGATCCGGTTTCCACTCCGGGCCCCCACCACTTTAAGCCGGACTATAAAGGCCGGGTGGGGGGAAGCGTTGACCAGCAGGGTGGTAATTTTCCAGAGGCTGCCCACCCGGACCGCGTTGGAGCGTACCTCCAGTTTCACCTTTGGGACCTTGAGCACCGCTTTCAGATCACCCAGCCCATGAGTGGAATCCTGGTTCAACCCGCGCATGTAAAGATTGCGGGATACCAGTTCATTGCCCCGGGTAAGTTCCAGGCGGATGAAATAAACCGGGCTCAGACCCCGGGGTAAGGTAAGTGGAAATACTTCCACCGTGCTGTCCTCCGGGCAATTCAGGGTAGCCTCCCGGTGGAGTTTCAGGGCGCCGTTCAGGTCCAGAACCTGGAGGGAGGCCTTCAGACCACCGCCGCCTTCCACGCTGTAATTCACCACCTCCACACTGTCACTGAGTGGGTTCCATTGAATGTGCAGGGGTTCGCTGCCCTTTCGGGCCCCGAAATAGGCTGCGGTGGGCTCAAAATAATAATCATAGGTCTGCCAGACCATGGTGGGCCAAGAAGGGTGGCTCATCCAGATCAGCAGGCCCATCCGGTTCCGGCTTTGGGCCTCGAACATAGCCCGGTATCCCTGGTATGCGGTCCAGGAGGCAAGGTCCAGCCATTCTTTCATGTTGTTGACTTTTCCGAAGGCTTCCTCAATCGCCCTGTTGAAATTGCCGCCGTTCTGTGCTCCCTGCAGGGTATAATCATGAAGGCCCCACAAGGCAGATTGCGGCCAGATATCGGCAGTGGGCATCATCCGGCTGAGGCTCTCGTAGGAGACCGGGGCTGGCATTCCCATTTCGCTGTGGAGTTTGGGAGTTGCCCGGTACTGGAAATAAAATTTGAGCGGCATCAGGCCATAGGGCCCTCCGCCGCTTACAGTTCCGAAAGCTGAATTGGGAATGTATTGGATTCCGGGATCCAGTTGGGGAAGGGTTTGCTGGATCGCGGTTTCAATGATCGGAGGGGGATTGCCTTCGTTTCTTCCGACAAACAGGCCGATGGAGGGATGGTTGCGGATTTGCTTGATATAATCCTTCAGGTTGGCGATGAACATTTCCGGATGGATTGGGTCGGGTCCATCGGAAGGATTGGCCAGCCAGAAATCCTGCCATATCAGGATCCCGTACCGGTCACAGGCATCATAAAAAGCCTGGTCGTCCACCTGGCCGACCCAGTCCCTGATCATGTTGAAGTTCATTTCCTTGTGGTACCGGACGGCGATATCATATTCCCGTTGCCGGTACCGGAGCAGGTCTTCAGCGAATCCCCAGTTTCCTCCCCGGGGAATGAACCTCCTGCCGTTGACCCAGATCCTGAGGGCTCCGCCCTCCTGGGAGTAGGTCATTTCCCGAACCCCAGCCAGGAAGGACCAACGGTCGGAAATGATGCCGTCTGAGGTCCGGAAATCTATCCGGACCGGATAGCGGTACTGTCCTCCATAACCATTGGGCCACCAAAGCCTGGGATGATCGAGCTTCAGGGCAGGCGTGTTGGAAGGATCCAGGACCAGGGTTTGGGTCGAAGATCCTGTCAGGATTACGGATTTTTTAAAAGCCACCGGACCAATTTGTCCTTCCAGGAAACCCGTCACTTTCTGGTCCTGGTGATTTTGCAGGTTTACTTCAAGCCGGATATCGGCCGAAGTTGTATCGGGAAGCGGAAGATGGGCCGAAACGAAGGGGTCCTGGAGGGTTACCGGTCCGCTTTGGGTGAGATAGACCTTGTTCCAGATGCCGGTGTTCCTTCCCCGGACGGTGGGGATCCAATCCCAGCCTATGGAGGCATGAAAGGTGGGATTGTCCGCACCCAGTTGGCCTCCGTTGGCGTCGGTGCTGTTGCGGTTTTGCTCAGTGGGGAAACCCGGAGTGTCATTCTTCAGGATCTTCACGGCAAGCACATTGCGGCCGCCCGGAACCAGGATCCCGGTCACGTCAAACCTTCCCCTGATAAAGGCGCCCTGGATGGAGCCGAGATCATGGCCGTTGAGGTATACCTCAGCCTCCCAGTTGATGCCGTTGAAATGGAGCCAGCTTTTTCTTCCTTTATAAGAGGGTGGTGCCTTGAAAACATCCCGGTACCAGAAATCGGAATAGAAATAGGAGTCTGAAACCAGCATCTGGTTATCCCCGTAATTCGGATCGGCAATGGCTCCATCATTCAGGTAGCTGACCAGACTGGTGGCCGGTACGGTAGCGATGAGCCAATGGTTATCCACAAACTCGGGACTTGAAATGGTGGTGCCCTCCGCCTTTACAAGGGAAGCCCGCTGGAGTCTCCAGGCTCCCCCAGCCAGATCGATCCGGCCCATGAGGCCCGGAGGGGCTATGGTATGGGTCTCTGGGACCAGGCCGCCCTTACCCCAGACCTGCATTTCGCTCAGGATATACCCATCTTCCACCGATGCAGGCCGGGTCATAAGGACCCGGACATAACGCCCCTGGGTTCCCCTGGGAAAGGGGATGACCTGGGTATTGCCGGAAGCGGAGGGGAGGGGGGCCATATCTTTCCAGGATTGGGCGTCATCGCTGACCTGGACTGAGCCTTCCACTGCAGGCCGGATCCAGAAGAGTTTTACCTGGTCCAGGGTAGAACGGACTCCCAGGTCCACATAAATCCATTCCTGGCCGGATCCGGCGCTTTTCCAGGCGCTGGTAAAATGATAGGGGCCGCCTATTTCTGCATATTTTCCCTGACCGAACAACCCGAAATCACTGATGCTGCCCCCCGTTGCGTTTGGTTCATGGATCTGGTACCGGTAAAACCGGTAATTCACGGTTGCCTCCAGTTTGAAAGGAAAATCAAATACACGCCGGTTGCGGCCGGCAAACCTCCGGATGAACTGAATTTGCAGGGGGGTCAGTTTCTGGCCAGTGGGTGGGCGAAATCTGCTCAGGAATGCGGCAAACATGTCCCTGCCCGGCAGGGTGTCCCCATTTACCTTTCCGAGAGGATCCCATTTTACGCCGTCCTGGGAACCGCTCACGGTGATCTCCCAGGGTTTTGGTTTGAGCGTGTCGGCTTCCAGGGTCCCCGCCAGGCTGATGCTGTCCACCCCGGGAATGGCATAGTTCCCTGCCATTTCAATCTGCATCCAGGAATCCGGGCCTTTGAAGGGTTGTTGGGAGGAAGGGTGGCGGTCCAGCACATGTTCCCTTCCATCTCGGGGAAGGACCCCGCCGTCGCTGGTAGTAGCTACGATCCATCCCGGAAGCGTGGAATCAATAATCCCGTCAGTGACCAGCTGGGCAGTAAGGTTATAATCATAGGCGCTGGACTGGTATGCCGGGCGGTCCAGGGCAAGATTGCGGTAGTGGACCGGGTCGATCTTCAGGATGGGCGCGAAATTTTCCCGGGGATCCCCGGGATAGACCCCTACTCCCCGGGTATATTTTTGGGCCGCGCCGGGAAGGACTGTTCCGGAGATCAGGATGGAAAGCAGGGTCAGGCCCTGGAAAGACTTTACCAGGAGGGTTTTGCACCTGGGAGAGAATAAGGGAAAATATTTCATATCAATTTTGAATTATCCGGATTGGGCCGCCCCAACAATGGGAGCAGCAAGGAAGTCCAGGGTTTTAAGAATCAACCGGTGTTTTCAGTCTTTCCGATTATCCCTGTCCAAAGCATTTGGGAAATTAACAACATCGCTATAAAATATTTACGAATAATGACCAATGGATTAATGGATTTCCAAACCGTTCGTAAGGTCTAATTACTGATTAAAACTTGGTTCATAGATGTGCCACTCAGGCCCCGCAAGATATCCCGATGTGGCACATCGGGAGCCCCTGTGCGGCCTTCGGCCTTACGAGGAAGAAACACAAATTTGCTGCGCTTATCCTATATCAACTACCAAGCTACCGCCTAGTGGATTATCGGCATAGGTTCTGCGAATGGCTTTTTCAAAGAAAGTTAAATGGCGGGCAAGTTCTTCAAATGACACTTTGCCTTCGGTACTTAACACCCACATCGAAAAATATACCTTCAACTCTTGGCCGGCCATTTTAGGCGCACGGCTCAAGCCACTGACTTCAGCCAATTCTTCTGACTCCTGGGTCCATTTAGACAGCTCTTTGCCAGATGGATTAGTCAATAAAAAGGAAATTACCGGCTCGCATTTTTTAACGAAATAGGAGTTTTCGGAGCCATAAAAATCCTCATAGTACCTTTTTACCAGCGTGAGTAGGTGGGCTTCTTTTACCTCCCTCCGCAACCTCCAAAAATACATGCCGCCCTCTTCACTACAACTATATTCCTCGGGGTTGTCCACCATAGCCTTTGCAACTTCCGATTTCAAGGCATCCGAACCGAGGTGTCCTAAATTATGGGATTTTGACACCCTGAAATCATGGATCAACCCGTTTGCAAATATGTTCCCATAGAATAAAATATTAATATAATCTCTAATCCTGAGGCTTCTGCCCAAAGGATTTTGCTTGGCATTTTTGTAAATAATTTACAATTATGTAAACTATTTTCTTATATTTGCTTATGCAAAAATTAGTCCAAAATGACGTTGGAAGATACCTCGAGCGGGGAAAAAATCGAAGCAGTGATCGAACCAATGACCGCCGATGATTTCAAAACAGTAAGGAAAGATAAGGTTCGATTCGACTCGTTCAATTGGAACAAATATAAGAATCAGGGAGTTTATAAACTAAGACTAACTGCGGATGAAATCATTTTAGGCGTTATGTGCCTTGTAGATCATCCAGGGGATGGGATGAATGCTATCGAGATTGAACTATTGGAAGTGGCGGCTGATCATAGGCGGGGAAAGAAGAAATTGGCAAATATCGCAGGCTGCCTGATAGCTTTTGCCTGCCGGGAAGCCTTCAGACGTGGTTATGAAGGCTGGGTTTTTCTAATCCCCAAGACCTATTTGCTTGAGCATTATCCCTCCAAATATGGTTTTACCTACATACCGCTTAAATCGCAAGATCGACCCGAAGGCTTTATGGAATTGAACACCAGCAGTTCGCTCAGATTGATAAAGAAATATTTGGATTAAAAATCGTTATAGCATGAAATCCTTAAAGAAGATCGAGCAAGAGTACACTCCGGAAGAGATTGCGGAGTCCTTTGTTTTTCCTGGCTCCAAAGCTCCGGGCGAGCGGGAGGCGATGCTGGAGGCATTCCGCCAGCACAGGAAAAAGGTCTCGAATAAGCAATCCGATAAAACAAAGCTGATCTCCCTATTACTTCAATTAAAATTCATGATCGAAGACTATCTGATATCTGAAAAATTCAACAAGGATTACTTTTTTGGATATTTTTTGAAAGAATACATTATTCGCTTGGAAAAGAAGAATAACCAGTTTGCCAGTGAAATAAACGTCGATCCAACCGAATTAAGCCAAGTCATCAATCGGCGTCGACGGCCTACAGAGAAACTTATCTTTAGGTTGGAAATACATTCTAACAGGAATTTCCCTGCCCTTATGTGGTTCAAATTACTGGAAAAGGATCGGGCCTATGAGCTGAAACATCACGGGGAAATTATTGATAAAGAGAGGAAAAATGTAAAGGAGCAATTGGGGTTTTCGATTTAAAACAACTCGCTCTCGCACTAGGTTGACATAGATTCCGAGACCTTTTCGCAATCTTCTTTCAGCTCTGTTTGCTTCAGGTAGTCCGCCGGAGGCATAAGCCCTAACAACTGGATTCGAAAAATCACCATTTCCCATTAATTGAGATCCTGAAAGATCCTGGCAGAAGGCAATCCAATGGGAAGTGTGATCCGTAAAGGAATCCGGGTCCTTAGAGGGAAAAGATTTCCGCGCAAATTCAGATTTGCGCGATTTCTTTCCAAGAAAGGCTCCGAATCTGATCAGTGATCCTTTCGCCTTTTGTTCCCCCGTGAACCAGGATTCCCTGCCCTTCAGGATAAGATTTCAACCAATATCTCAGGCCGGAAAGCATTCCCGGGTCCATTTTTCCCGACCCTTTAATCTCCACTCCGAGAAAGGCCCCCTTTTTTTCCACAATGAGGTCCAGTTCATTGCCCAAACTATCCCTGAGATAATATAACCCACCTGGGATCCCCTGATTGAATCGATTTTTTTGAATTTCAGTGATGATCCAATTTTCAAAGATTCCTCCATATAAAGGATGTTTCTGAAGTGAAGCCTGACTGGAAATTCCGAGAAGGTAGCAGAGGATTCCTGTGTCAAAGAAATACAATTTTGGGCTTTTTACGATCCGTTTTTTCAGGTTATTGTACCAGGGTTGCAATAAGAAAATAATAAAGCTGCTTTCCAGAATCCCGAGCCAGGAATGGATCGTCTTGGTGTCTACCCCTGTTGCCCTTGCTAATTCCTCCCGGTTGAGAATTTGTCCCGCATGGCTGGCGCAGAGTTGTATGAACCTGTTGAAAACACCCAGATTTGTGATATTCCTTAACTGTCTGACATCCCGCTGGACATAGGTCTGTACATAACCGCTGTACCATTTGGCCGGGATCAGATCCTGATCCCAGATTTCCGGATATCCTCCTGTCAGCAGAAACTTGTGGAGATTACCTCCCCCTAACCCGGCGCGGGAAAGTTCACCAAAGGAAAGTGGAAGAAGTTGGAGGTAACCCATTCTTCCGGCCAGGGATTGAGAAATATTTTCCTGCAGTAGGAAATTATTGGAGCCTGTAAGGATAAATTGACCTCTGGCTTTATTTTTATCGAGAATTCCCTGGAGATACCGGAAAATCAACGGGACTCTTTGTGCCTCATCAAGAATGGCCCCATCCGGGAATTTGCGTAAGAAAGACTCCATATTCGCCTCTGCTTCAGCCTGTATGACAGGGTCTTCGAAGGTTATGTATGGTTTTAAAGGAAATAACGATTTGCTCAGGGTGGTCTTTCCGCTTTGGCGTGGGCCGACTATGCTTAGGGATCGAAATTGTTTCGAAAGTAATTTGGCCTCCTCCGCTATGTCTCTTTTAAATTCAGCCATAAAATGTATTTCCAAAAAGAACCAGGATGGGGATCCTTCCCCAAGGAGTCGAAAAAAATACAAAAATGGAATCAGACTCCAGATTTTGCAAAAATGTACAAAAATGGATTTCAACTCCAGATTTTACAAAAATATGCAAAAATGGATTCAAATTCCAGATTTTTCATAAATGTAAAAAAATGGAATCCGATTCGGGTTTAATCTCCCTGGGTTAATTCCCCGCCGCTTGCGGCGATTATTGGAAAAGGTCCAGGGATACCCCGTTGCTCTGCGGCGGAGAAGTTCATTCCTTAAAGACCTTCTTTTGTCGCCGGGATTTCCGGGTTGATACCGGGAATATTAGGAGCGGTTGGAAAAATGGGGTAATAATTGATATTTTGGGAGGGATTCACCCACCCTTAAACCAATCGATATGGAAAAAATATACGGATTGCTGATTTTATCCATGCTTTACCTGGGGGCTTTCGCCCAGGAACCCACCACAGGAATCGCAATCATACCCGAACCGGTATCCACGACGGTTGGAAAGGGTCATTTCAACCTTCCCGAACACGTATCCATCTGGGCCACGAGGGATTCGAATATGGCAGAGGTGATCACCTTCCTGAAAGAGAAATTGACCGTCGCTACCGGAAGGCAGGTCACTTTCGGATCCGGCACCCGTTCAACCATCCGGCTGCTGATCAACCATAAAATCGATACGATTCTGGGGGATGAAGGATACCGGCTATCGGTCAAACCAACCCATATTGAGATCCGGGCAAATCAGCCAGCGGGACTGTTCTACGGAGCGCAAACCCTGGTCCAACTTTTCCCAAAGGAAATCGAGAGCCCTGAACCGGTTTACCATATACGCTGGACGGCTCCATGTGTGGAAATCCTGGATTATCCCCGGTTCCA
>DATKSX010000013.1:0-13215 GCA_035531415.1 Chitinophagaceae bacterium | reverse complement strand
GGAGGGGGTTGGAATCCATCAAGCTTAATGACCCTGTCGAGCCTGAGCAGGATGTTGTGATGGAAAGCAACTATGGCGGAACGTTGGATTCGCAGGAACGCCGGACGGAGTTGGCGCTCCTTCAGATCTTAGGGTCCGGGTTATAGATGACTGATCAAAAAAGAAGAAAGCAGTCCTTAGTCGGGAGGCCTTTTGGAATTGGTGCCGCTAACGGCGTGTACAGTGTCGGGGAATTGGTTCGAACATTGCGAACGGTTTGTGCAACACAACTATATATCCGGATGTTCGTTATTGCCTGATTTATTTGTAATTGAAGTTGGGGGTTAAGCGCCGAAACGTGCCACAATGTGGCACACCATTCCGGGGGCTTTTCCTTGCTGGTAAAAGGCCGGAAGTGCGCAATAAGACTTATCAGATTTACTGATCGGCCGGCATTCCGGGTCAACTGATCGGCTGATATTCGAGAATAAGAACGCCGTTGTCCACCGCGCGAGAGTGTTTGAGCCCGAATTTCTTTAATTCCCGGTTGTCATCGAAAAGCCTCAACCCGCCCCCAATCGAGACGGGATGTACCATCAGCCGTAACTCGTCGATGAGGTCGTGGTGAAGCAGGGCCTTGACGAGGGTGGCGCTCCCATAGACGAGAATATCACCACCATCGGACTTCTTCAGCGCCGCGACGTCTTGGGCCACCTCACGAAGGATATGGCTGTTGTTCCACTCCACCTTTTGCAGGCTTCGGGATACGACATATTTCGGCATCCTGTTGATGGGGTCAGCGAAGCCACCGCCAGTCTGGCCGGGCCAGTATGCAGCGAACAATTCGTACGTGTTTTTGCCCAACAACAATGTATCCACGCAAGAAAGCTCATCAATCTTGTACTTCCCGGCTTCTGGAGAGCGGAATTTAAACTGCCAACCGCCATGAGGATGAGGGGTTTCATTGCCTCCGGGCGCTTCGATAACACCATCGAGGGTGATGAATTCGGAAACGATAATTTTTCGCATGATTTTTTATTTTAAATTTTTCAAAAGGTTTTCCAAGTCGTTCAATGTCATTGTAAACCCTTCCTTGAAGCCCATTTGAATAAGTTGCTCCAAGTCGGCAAGTGTTTCAAGTTTTATTACGACGGATACTGATGTCGTTCCTTTTTGCTCACTGAAATTCAAATCCCATTTTGAACTTGGAAACTCATCATTGACATTTTCATCATTGTCCGTAAAGGCAGATAAGAATTTGAAATGGGTTGTTGGGCTAATTGAAGTGAATTCCTGAATTGACCAGTGCTCTTGCCCCTCGGGACTTACCATGGCATAAAATCTCCGTCCGCCTACATTAAAGTCCATAAATTTAGTTCGTGATGTCCAAGGTTTTGGCGCCCACCATTGGTCAAGGATTTCCTGTTTGGTAAAAGCATTCCACACCAGAGAAAGGTCGGCTGCAAATTCTCTGTTTACGAATACCGTGTTTGTTGCCCTGTCAATGGTAAAATCAAATAGCAAATTGCTGCTCATTTTTCCCGTTTTTTTATTGTTGATATTATTTTGTCATGTTGGTTAAACCGGGTTTTCCAAATTTTTCTGAATTGGTTCAACCATTGGGCTATCTCCTTCATTTTTACAATTTCAAGCGATTAGTAAATTTCTCTGCCTTGATACTCATGTTTTACTAAATCAAATTCTGTCAAGATGCGTAGGTGTTTAAAAATAGCTTGTTGTGTGATGTTGAAGTTTTCGGAAATGGCGTTCGGCGTCATTGCATGCAATGCAATCAAGGCGATGATGGCCAGTCTTGTCGGGTTGGCAATGGCTTGAAAAATATCTCTTCTCATGAATATTCATTGTTTAATTTGAGAAACTGATCGGTTGCAAATATACCCGCAACTTTTCGGTTGCGCAAATTTTTCTCAAAATTTATACAACGGGTGCAGGATGCCTATCGAACGGTTTATGAATTGGAAATTCAATCCAAGGAAAAATTCAAAAACTGGCAAATTGTAGAGAAAATCGAACGCCCTATATCGTTGCTTTATTTGATATAAGAAACCCGAAATTGCTCATTTGGGCTTCATATTGAAAAAGTACCGCGTACGGGAGTCGAACCCGTCATTCCTCCGTGAAAGAGAGGCGTCTTAGCCGATTGACCAACGCGGCAAGTATTTGGCAAAGGGACTGCAAAATTAGCCCCAAGGCTTGCATTTTCCAAAAAAAGTACCTGCTCCGTCGCTCTTTTTTAGACAAATTTTAACCCATTAGTTCCTACCTTTGTGGCTCTTTTTCACGTTATAAATCAAGTTATTCTATGTCCATGCATATTAAAATAGGCATTAATGGATTTGGAAGGATTGGAAGGCTGGTTTACCGCAAAATCCACAATAGTCCCGGAATTGAGGTGGTCGCCATCAATGACCTGACCGACCCCCGGACCCTGGCCCATTTGCTGAAGTATGATACCGCTCAGGGAAGGTTCAACGAGGAGGTGACACACACTGAGAATGCCATTGAGGTTAACGGCGCCAAAATCAATATTTACGCACATAAAGATCCCACCCAGATTCCCTGGGGCGAGCATAATGTGGACGTAGTGATCGAAAGCACTGGCTTTTTTGCGGATAAGGAAAAAGCCTCCGCTCACCTGAAGGCAGGCGCCAAAAGGGTGGTGATTTCCGCTCCCGCGACCGGCGACCTAAAAACCATAGTTTTCAACGTGAACCACCAGATCCTGGATGGAAGCGAACAGGTTATCTCCTGTGCATCCTGCACCACCAATTGCCTGGCCCCGATGGCCAAAGTGATGAACGATTCTTTTGGCATAGAGTTGGCCCTGATGACCACCATCCATGCCTATACCAACGACCAGAACACCCTCGATGCACCCCATCCCAAGGGGGATTTGCGCAGGGCAAGGGCAGCTGCGGCCAATATCGTACCCAACAGCACCGGAGCGGCAAAGGCTCTGGGACTGGTGCTTCCCGAGCTGAAGGGAAAGCTCGATGGAAGCGCCCAGCGGGTACCGACCATCGCCGGCTCCTCCACGGAACTGGTTTCCCTGCTGAGGAAGGAAGTCACGGTGGATCAGGTCAATGATGCAATGAAGAAGGCCAGCAACGAATCTTTCGGGTTCAATGTGGATGAGATCGTCAGCAGCGACGTCATCGGGATGTCTTTCGGTTCCTTGTTCGACGCGACCCAAACCAAGGTTCTCGGGGCGGGTGGGAAGCAACTGGTCAAGACAGTTTCCTGGTATGATAATGAAATGAGCTATGTATCCCAGCTGGTCCGCACGGTAAGGTATTTCGCGGAGCTCATCAGCAAATAACCTTCCCAGGCATGACCCCGTTCGCAGACTTCAATTTCTCCGGCCAAAAAGCCTTGGTCCGGGTTGATTTCAACGTCCCCCTGGATGAAAAAGGAAAGATTACCGATGATAATCGGATCCGGGCGGCCCTTCCCACCATTCAAAAGATCCTGAAGGATGGGGGAGCGGTAATCCTGATGTCCCATCTGGGCAGGCCAAAAGGGGGTCCGGAAGATAAATTCTCCCTGAAACATTTACTGCCTAGGTTGGATGAACTGCTGGGCCTTCAGGTCGCTTTTTCTGCGGATTGTGTCGGGGATGTGGCCACGCAGGCCGCGGCAGCACTGAAGCCGGGAGGGGTTCTGCTGCTGGAAAACCTCCGGTTCCACCCTGAGGAAGAAAAAGGCGATCCGGAATTTGCCCGGAAACTGGCTTCCCTCGGGGACGTTTACGTCAATGACGCTTTCGGAACCGCCCACCGGGCCCATGCCTCTACGGCGGTGATTGCCCGGTTTTTCCCCGCCGGCAAAAAGATGTTCGGAATGCTCATGGAAGCAGAGGTGACCAATGCCGGTAAAATCCTGCATCAGGCACAAAAGCCTTTCACCGCTGTCATCGGAGGAGCCAAGGTCTCCGATAAAATCGAGATTATCCGGAACCTCACCAAAATTGCGGACCATATCCTGATCGGGGGAGGAATGGCCTATACCTTCCTGAAATCCATGGGAAAAGAAGTGGGCAGCTCCCTTTGCGAGAACGATAAGCTGGATCTGGCCACGCAATTGCGGGAAGGAACTCTGGGAAAAGTGGAAATCGTGGTGCCGGAGGATTCCGTGATAGCGGACCGCTTCGCCCCTGATGCCCGGACCCAGGTGGTGGACAATGACCATATTCCCGCGGGATGGATGGGATTGGATATCGGCCCCAAAACTGTGAGCCGCTTTGCAGGGATCATCAGGTCTTCCCGGACGATCCTTTGGAATGGCCCCATGGGGGTGTTTGAAATGGAAGCCTTTCGGTCCGGAACCATGGCCATCGCCGATGCCATTGTTGCCGCCACCGGGGCAGGAGCATATTCCCTGGTGGGCGGGGGAGATTCCGTGGCAGCCCTGAATCAATTGGGAAAAGCTGGCCAGGTCAGTTTCGTATCCACCGGCGGCGGAGCCTTACTCGAGTATTTTGAAGGAAAACAGTTACCTGGAATCGCGGCCATCCGGCCGGAATAACCCCCTTTTCAATGCGGGAATAAATCAGCTGTCGGGATGGCTCGCCAGGTGGCTTGCCACGGTCGCCCTGGGCTTCCAGGCCTTGTGCCCGGGGGAATGCCTTTTATGGTGGGCCGGGAATTCCTTCG
Organism: Chitinophagaceae bacterium; assembly: GCA_035531415.1. Classification (GTDB taxonomy): domain Bacteria; phylum Bacteroidota; class Bacteroidia; order Chitinophagales; family Chitinophagaceae; genus JANWKA01. The sequence goes on along the minus strand of DATKSX010000013.1, from coordinate 8,563 downwards.
CCTCCGCAAGGGTCTCCTCCGGAGTGGGGTGTTTGATCATGTAGAGTACGGACGCTGCCTTAAGGGAGGCTTCGCCGCTCCTGAACAGGTCCACTTTAGCGGAAGGAAGGTTCAGCGTATAATTTCCTCTCTGGGAGGACATGGTAGCAAAGTCGGGGTTCAGGGTGGCGAGTTCCGTCGAATCGATTCCTAACTTACCCGCGATCACAGGGAGACTGAGCCTGCCGGATACGGTCAGGGCCTTCAGCGGTTCGTCGGTGAAGGAAGGACTGCTAATCTGGGGCAGGGCCGGGGGCTGATCGTGAAGACCGAAAAAGGAAGTGAACCGGTCCAGGATATAAGCGGTGGCAATGAATTTCAGGACATGCTTGCGGGATTCGGCAGGCAGGTATTGCTCCAGCTGCCAAAAATTGGTGGTTCCGCTGGCATTGATGGCTTTCTCAACCCCTCCCAGGCCGCAATCATAGGCCGCCACTACCAGGAGCCAGTTCTGGAGCTGCCCGTGCATCTGGCTTAGGTATTTGGCAGCGGCATCCGTGGATTTATAGAAATTCCTGCGGTCATCCCGGTGCCGGGTAACATCCAGGCCCATCAGCCTGGCGGTCGAAGCCATAAATTGCCAGGTTCCCACCGCCCCCATTCGGGATACCGCGTTGATATTCAGGCCTGATTCGATTACGGCAAGGTATTTCATTTCATCCGGGATCCCGTACTTATGGAAGATATCCGATATCTCGGAGAGGTAGGTTGCTCCCCTGGACTGGAAGGTTTCCAGGCTCCTGCTGTTTAGCTTGTAGAAATAAGAAATGAAGTCGATAGCCCGGGAATTGAGGTTATCATTGGCGATGCTCCAGTCGGAAAGGTCCCCCGGAAGCCCTGTACCAGGATCGGCCTGAAGGGTTTCATCGGGGACATCAATCAGGGTATCGTTGACTTCAGAGGGTCCCGAAACGGTCCGGGCCACTTGACCGGTGGTATCCTGAAAAGAAGCGCCATCTGGACCTTCCAAAAATGAGGTTCCGGCCCGGCCTGCCCCGAATGCAAATACACCTAATATGATCAGAATCAATCCTTTCATCTTATTCTTTTACTCTAAAACGATTCATTAAATAGCTGGAAACCTGAATAAGGCCAGCTTCATCGGAAAGATTTCCCATGACCTGGGCGCCGAAAGGCATTCCGTTGGAATGGCGGAACAGGGGAAGGGACACCGCTGGGACCCCTGCTAAATTAGCAAAAACTGTGTATATATCGGCCAAATACATTGCCACGGGATTATTTAACATTTGCCCTGCCGGGAAGGCCGTAACGGGGCTGTTCGGCAGGAGGATATAATCAAATTTAGAAAAAATTTCATCTGTTCTTTCTTTCACCAGCCTGCGCACCTGCTGGGCCTTGGTATAATAGGCTTCATAATAGCCGGAACTCAATACGAAAGTTCCCAGCATGATCCTCCGCTTCACCTCCCTACCGAACCCAAATGAACGGTTATCCCTATAAAAATCAACCAGTTGCGATCCATTGGTATGGTAACCATACCGGATCCCGTCATAACGGGCAAGGTTGGAGGACGCCTCCGCGGTGGTCAGGACATAGTATGCCGGAGCAATATGCTCCATCAACTCAAAATCCACCGCCTCAACCCGGTGACCGGCTTTCCTAAGGTTTTCAAAAAGGGACTCAAAACCAGCCCGGATTTCAGGGTCCAGTCCCGGATGGTCCAGGGCGTTTTTCAGGTAGGCTAGGGTATATCTTCGATCCCCCTGTGTATATGCCTGATAATCAGGGACCCTTGTTGGGATTGCCGTGCTGTCAAAATCATCCGGACCGGCGATCACGCTCAATACTTCAGCGACATTATCAATATTCCTGCCAAAAATCCCGATCTGGTCGAAGCTGGAAGCATAGGCGATCAAACCGAATCTGGAAACCCGGCCATAGCCCGGTTTGAACCCTATAATCCCACAGAAATCAGCGGGTTGGCGCACCGATCCTCCCGTATCGCTGCCCAGGCTGGCCATGCAAAGACCAGCCGAAACGGCTACTGCGGAACCCCCGGAGGATCCCCCGGGGACCCTGGAGGGATCCAGGGGATTCAGGACTTTTCCAAAGGCAGAAGTCTCCGAAGTGGACCCCATCGCGAATTCATCGCAATTGGTCCGCCCGATGATGATGGCCCCTTCGTCCAGCAGCCGCTGAACGGCTGTTGCCGAATAGGGGGCCACATAACCTTCCAGCATTCGGGAAGCGGCACTGACCCGGTGGTTTTTGTGGCAAAGCACATCCTTGATGCCAATCACCAGTCCGGCGAGCCGGCCTGCAGGTCGCCCTTCCTGGAAACGGGCGTCGATTGACGCGGCGGTTTCCAGGGCTTCCTCACCGTAGACTTCAATAAAGGCATTCAGAGAGCGGTGGGCCGAGATCCGGTCCAGATAATTACGGACAGTTTGGACGCATGAAACTTTCCCGTCCTGTAAATTCTGGTGGTATTGCTTTACAGTGCTGAATTCGGGCAATGGGGAGCAGTAGGTGAAATTCGGTTAAAATTTGCTCACACGCTTTTTGGGGCCTCGGTGTTTACCGGAGCGCTCGGGGGAGCAACAGGGGTGCTGCTTTCTTTGTGAATTCCATCCTCAATCTCCTTCTTGACATTTTGCTTCGCCTCATTGAACTCCCTGATCCCATGTCCCAGGCCGCGCATCAGTTCAGGGATTTTTTTGCCACCGAACAGCAATAAGGCGAGGAGACCGAAAACGATGACGTGCTCAGTGCTGATCATCAGCAGGGAGGCCTTTGGCAAAAAACTGTGAAGCATATGGTTAGATTTAGGAAAATGAATAATACTACCGACCCCGTAAAGGTACCCAAATATCCGCAAATGGGGGAGGCGGGGGTTTCAAAAACGGAGTCCGGGTAAAAAAAACGGGAACCGTTTCCAGTCCCCGTCCCTTGAGTTGTTTATACCTACTACACCCGTTTTTCCCTGATCCTGGCGGATTTCCCCGAAAGGCCCCGCAGGTAATATAATTTGGCCCTGCGCACTTTTCCGGCCTTGTTCAGTTGGATGGAATCAATGTTGGGGGAGAACAGGGGAAATACCCTTTCCACCCCGATCCCATCGGATATTTTACGCACCGTAAAGGTAGCTGTAAACCCTTCGCCCTGTCTTTTGACCACATCCCCTTTGAAGGACTGAATCCTTTCCTTGTTACCCTCGATGATCTTGTAATTCACGGTGATGTTATCCCCTGCCATGAAAGGCGGATAATCCCTTTTCGCGGTCAACTGATCGTGCACATAGGCCACAGCATCCATGGGGATTTATTTTAAAAGAGGAGTGCAAAAGTACCAAAAATTACGGATTAACCAACAGTTATGACGGCGGAAAAGATCTCCCGGCAGATTTGGCAGGCAGATATAAATGATTGATGGTCATTCATTTAAGCAGATCTGGTCTTTTCTTCATGGTCCTTTCCAGGGCTTGTTCGTGCCGCCATTCCCCAATCTTGCGGTCATTGCCTGAAACCAGCACGGGAGGAACCTCCCAGTTCCGGAATTTCGCCGGGCGGGTATAGACGGGCGGGGCCAGCAGGTTATCCTGAAAGGAATCCGTAAGAGCGGAGGTTTCGTCATTGAGGGCTCCCGGGATCAGCCGGACCAGGGCGTCCACCAGGACGGCCGCAGGAAGCTCCCCTCCGGAAAGCACATAATCCCCAATGGAGATCTCCCGGGTAATGAAATGTTCCCGGATCCGTTCATCGATCCCCTTGTAATGGCCGCAGATCAATAGCAGCCTTCCTTTCAAGGACAGCTGGTTGGCTATTTTCTGGTTCAGCAACTCCCCATCGGGGCTGAGGAAAATAATTTCATCGAAAGGCCCCTCCTTTTGAAGGGCTTCTATGGCCAGGGCCAGTGGTTCCGGCATCATGACCATGCCAGCCCCCCCTCCGAACTGGTAATCATCCAGCTGGCCTTGTTTGGAGGGGGTATAATCCCGGAGCTGATGGATCCGGATTTCGGCCAGGCCTCTTTCCCGGGCCCTTTTCAGAATGGAATGGGAAAAGGGGCCCTCCAGCAGTTCAGGAAGGACGGTGAGGATATCGATGGTGAGCCGGAAAGGAGTATCATCGGGCATAGCAGCAAAATTAACAAGGTTATCCGCGTTTCGGCCTGGGATTCCGTCCTCAACCTCCCGGGGAGAAATCTTCTGGTAAAGCGATCCGGACCTGGCGCAGGGAGGCATCCAGGCCTACCACCAAATCCGGGTGCAAGGGAACAAGGATAGGACCTTGCTCAGCTTCCACCAGAGCCAGGGTCTGGCCCCCTTCCTGGCGGACCTCTGAAATCTTTCCCAGAAGGCCTTTTTTGGCTTCGAAAAGGTCGAAATCCAGCCAGCTGTTGGGGGAGCCGTCCCGGGCCAGCTGGTAATAAGATCCCCGGTCCAGGTACACTTCAAGGCCCGTAAGGGGCCGGGCCAGGTTTCTGGACCCAACTTCCTCCAGCCGGACCAACAGGGTCCCTGTCCCGGCCTTCCGGGACCCCTGAAGAAAATAGGGCAGCATCTGGCCTTCCCGCAGGTTCAGGAAAACAGCCTTCGCTGTTGCCAGGGGATTGCCCTGGAACCGGTGGATAAATTTTATTTCCCCCTGGAGGCCATGCGGGGCGCCGAAATGTCCAATGCTGAAATATTCCATCAGGCAGAAAAAACGAAAAGGAAATACCCGTACCAGGTATTTCCTTTTCAAATAAGGGTTGAATGGGATCAGGCTTCCGCGGCAGGAGCGGGCGCTGCGGCCTGTTCCTGGGTGGCTTCCTGGGCTGGTTCGGTCTTTTTGACCAGGGGCTTGCGGGCCCTGGCTTTTTTGTGGTGTTCCTTTTTCTGGGCCACCATGGTTTCATGCTCCGCGCTCCACTTATCGAATTTCTCATAAGCGGTCTTCTCATCGAAAAGACCCAGGTTGACTCCGCGAAGCAGGTGTTTCAGATAGAGTACCCCCTTGAAGGAGAGGATCTTGCGCACCGTGTCCGTCGGCTGGGCTCCTTTCTGGAGCCAGTTCAGGGCTTTGACCTGATCTACCTTGATGGCTGCCGGAACGGTGAGCGGATTGTAGGTCCCGATTTTCTGGATGAATTTACCATCCCTCGGGGAGCGGGCATCGGCCACTACGATGAAGTAGAATGGCTTCTTTTTGGCGCCCTGTCGTTGTAAACGGATTTTTACTGGCATAAATAATCGAATTATTTTTTTGCGAGTGAAAAATGATAAAGGGAAACAAAAATAAAATATATATATTAATAAAACAAAAATACTTATCATTCAATCCCCTCCGGAGGCTCCGCAGATTGCGCTCCAGGCTCATTTTCAAGGGGATGATTGCCAGTAACTTATATCATTTGGGTGCCGGGAATTTATTTCGGGCAATTCCCTTCATTGCGCCCGGGCCTCCCATTTTGTTCATGGTTTTCATCATCTGGCGCATCTGTTCAAACTGTTTCATAAACTGGTTGACCTCCTGGATATCCCTTCCGCACCCCGACGCAATGCGGCGTTTGCGGCTTCCATCCATCAGGTCCGGATTGCTCCGCTCCTGGGGGGTCATGGAACCGATGATGGATTCGATCTTCACAAAGGCATCTTCGCTGATATCCAGATCTTTGACCTGGTTTCCGATGCCTGGAATCATGCTCACCAGGTCCTTGATATTGCCCATTTTTCGGATCATGCCCAGTTGCTGGCGAAAATCCTCGAAATCGAACTGGTTCTTCCGGATCTTTTTTTCCATCCGGGCCGCCTGCTCCCCGTCGAACTGGGCCTGAGCCCTTTCCACCAGGGTGGTGATATCCCCCATGCCCAGGATGCGGTGGGCCATTCTTTCGGGATAGAACACGTCCAGGCTTTCGGGTTTTTCACCCATGCTGACGAACTTGATCGGCTTGTCCACCGTAAAGCGGATGGATAGCGCGGCCCCTCCCCGGGTGTCCCCGTCGAGCTTGGAAAGTACGACTCCGGTGAAGTTCAGCCGGTCGTTGAAGGCTTTTGCCGTGTTGACAGCATCCTGACCGGTCATGGAATCCACCACGAAAAGGATTTCCTGGGGATGAACGGCCTCCCGGATATCGGCCACCTCCTGCATCATGGCCTCATCCACGGCGAGCCGGCCTGCGGTGTCGAGGATCACCACCTGGATCCCCTTGCTCCGGGCTTCCTTCACGGCATTCCCGGCGATGGACACAGGGTCCCGGCTTTCCGGTTCTGTGTAAACCGGAGTTTCCACCTGTTCCCCAAGCACCTGGAGCTGCTGAATGGCAGCGGGGCGGTAAACATCCGCAGCGGTCAGCAGGACAGTTTTGCCCTGCCTTGTTTTCAGATAGCGGGCGAGTTTGGCGCAGAAGGTGGTTTTTCCCGAACCCTGCAATCCGGCGACCAGGATCACGGAAGGCTTCCCGGTAAGGTCGATCCCGGATTCAGAACCTCCCATCAGGGCAGTCAGCTCGTCCTGGACGATCTTGATGATCAGCTGGCGGGGGGATATGGACTGGATCACTTTTTCCCCGATCGCCCGGGTCCTCACCTGGTCGGTGAATTCCTTCGCGATCCGGTAGTTCACGTCCGCATCCACCAGGGCCCTGCGGATTTCCTTGATGGCCGAAGCAATATTGATCTCGGAGATCTTCCCCTCGCCGCGGAGTTGCTTGAATGCTGTTTCCAGCCTCTGGGACAATGATTCGAACATATGGGGCTAAGATAAAAAAGCATCCGGTGGGGAACCACCGGATGCCAGGCAAAATTATTTCAATCGGCAGGAATTTCCAAACGATCAGGCGCCCAGGTAATTCTTGAGCAGCCTGCAGCGCGAGGCGGAACGCAGTTTGGTGATCGCTTTATCCTTTATCTGGCGCACCCGTTCGCGCGTAAGCCCGAACTTTTCGCCAATATCTTCCAGGGAAAGCTGGTGTTCCACTCCGATTCCAAAGTAAAGTTTCACTACATCCTTTTGTCTTTCGGTTAAGGTAGAAAGGGATCTGTCGATTTCCTTGCTGAGGGATTCCTTGTGCGCAAGGTGGGCGTCCGCGCTGATGGAATTCGGATTTTCCAGGACATCCATCAGGGTATTATCCTCCCCGTCGACGAAGGGAGCGTCCATAGAAACATGGCGTGCCGCCACTCCAAGGGTGGCTTCCACTTCCTCGGTGTTGATCTCCAGCAGGGTCGCCAGCTCGTCGGGAGAAGGTTCCCGTTCGAATTCCTGTTCCAGCTGGGAGTAGGCTTTGTTGATCTTGTTGGAAAGCCCCACTTTGTTCAGGGGCAGCCTCACGATCCGGGACTGTTCGGCCAGGGCCTGAAGTATGGACTGGCGGATCCACCAAACCGCGTAGGAAATGAACTTGAATCCCCTGGTTTCGTCGAAACGCTGGGCTGCCTTGATCAGGCCGAGGTTTCCTTCATTGATCAGGTCGCTGAGGGAGAGACCCTGGTTCTGGTACTGCTTGGCCACCGAAACCACGAAACGAAGGTTGGATTTGGTGAGTTTTTCCAGGGCGAGCTGGTCTCCCTGCTTGATCCGGATCGCAAGGCTAACTTCCTCTTCAGGAGTGATCAGATCCACTTTGCCGATTTCCTGGAGGTACTTTTCCAGCGATTGGGACTCCCGGTTTGTAATGGATTTTGTGATCTTAAGTTGTCGCATTGACATAGAGGAGGATTGTAGGTTAAAAAAACGTTAAATTTTGCGGATGTTAGCAAATGTAAACTATTTCCCGTATCACCCAAAAATAATTCAATGCGCTCAATACCCTCATTTAGACGGTGTTAGGGCCGGAATTTCCCAATTAAAAATTGCTGTGGGTAAATAAACCCCAAAATCCTTTGACAGTATCAGGAATTTTTTATAATTGCAAGCGCAAGTACTCATTATTCAATTAAATCTTAATGTCGAAGCGTGTTGAATACACTTTGGAATACCCCGTTAGGTGCTCACCAGGAATACTCTATGAATTTTTATCCACCCCGGCCGGCTTACAGGAATGGTTCGCAGACCGGGTGGATCTGAGAGATCATACTTTTTCCTTTTCATGGAACGGAACTACCGAAAAAGCGGAACTGCTTGAAAAAGGCGATGACGAGTTCGTGAAGTTCAGATGGACCGCCTCCCCCAAGGGAGAATTCTTCGAATTCCGGATACAGATATCGGAAGTGACCAGCGAGACCATTTTACTGATCAAGGATTTTGCGGAGAAAAAGGAAGTGGCCGACCAGTCCCAGCTCTGGGACTACCAGGTTAAAGACCTCCTTCACCGGATCGGTAGTTGATCCCCCGGGTCACCGGCTGAGGTCCTCCATGAGGCGGTCATAAGAACTGGCTGCCTGTACCACGAAGGTGTCCCACTGCTCCAACGGGACCTGCAGGCTCAGTTTGCAAAAAGGTTTTTCCCGGATCAGCTGTTCTATTTTTTCCTCCTTTAGGGTTTCCAGGGCCTGGTAATTATCCCCTTCCCCATGGTGTTGCCAGGGATCGGGATGGATGCAGATCCGCCACCCGGAAAATCCCATCCGGTCCAGGGC
>DATKSX010000012.1:0-9358 GCA_035531415.1 Chitinophagaceae bacterium | reverse complement strand
AGACCATTTCGCAGATACCCGGGATACCCTTTGCTACGCCACCAATGACAACCAGAGCGCGGTGTCTGGGATGCTCCGGCAGAATGCAGATCTGGCCCTGGTTGTCGGAGGATATAACAGTTCCAATACCACCCATCTGGTAGAGCTGATCGAAAAAAAATTGCCTACCTATTTTATTTCTTCCGCATTAAAGCTGGTTTCCCCGGCGGAAATCCTTCACTGGGATTTCCGCCTCCAGCGGGAAGTTTCCAGCCGGAATTATGGGCAGGGGCATGCCCCTTTAAGGATCATGGTCACCAGCGGGGCCTCCTGCCCGGATGCCATCGTGGAGGGGGTTCTGGAAAAGCTGGTAACCTTCTTCGGATCGGCAGATCAATTCAGGGCCCTGAAGGCTCAATATGCAGTCGGAGAGCACTCCGGAGACAAACCATCCGTTGGGCAGGAAGCGTGATGAATGACCAATTCAGGGGGAAAGAATAAAGGATTCGAGATTCTGGAAAAATAAAACGGCGCATAGACATGCGCCGTAGTTTGTTACTATCTTATGAAAACCCTATTGAGAGCAAACCTAAAAGGTTTTTTTCTGAAATCAAAATAAAATTCCCACCCAAATGCATAAAAAGTTATCCCCAAAGGCAACCCAAATCCAAAAGGTTAATCCTGAAATAGTTAAGATTTCTGATGAAGAAAAACCCTGAAAAAATTATTTTTGGTCGTCCGAATAACAGACATCGCAGTCCGCTAATTGGAGCCTGGGATGCTCCCTGAGCCACCTGCGGATGATGCGCCGCGAATCCCTGGTTCCGGCATAGGGGCGGATCGCAGCACGGAGGGATTCGGGGTCGGCGGCCACGCTTTCATCCACATAACCGAATCCGCCACAGTTTCCCAGAGCAATACGGATCACACTAATTTCTCCGGGATCTCTCCCCTGGTCCAGAAGCAGGCAATCCATGGGAGCCCCGAGCAGGAAAGCAGCAGCCTGATCCGCCCGGGCGTTGTAAGCTGCGGGAGTTTCCAACCCCAGGCAGGCGCCATGGCAGGTTTTAACCTGGTAGGCAAAGCAGGGGGTGGTATCGTTCAGGTGGCAAAGACTTTCGCATAAACCGAAACGTTCCTTCAGGGAGAACAACTGCTCACTGGCTTGCTCCAGGGTGGAGCATAATTCCAGGGGTTGGTCCGAGTCCTCCGTGCGGGTGATCTGGAAATTACGGTATCCCTGTTCATCCATGCTGGAGGCCAGGCAATAGGTCTCTTCCTTTCTTTTCTGGGCACGGTTATATTGGGGACTGAACTTCTTGATCTCTTCGGACTCCAGGAGCATGGCGATCAGTTCGCTGCCGGTCCTTTCGAAATCCACCGAATGGACTGAGTTTCTTAGTCGCATCGCTTTTTGGGTTGATGCGTCGGCAAGGTGGCTGACCACCCGGGACCGGATATCCCTGCTTTTGCCGATATACAGGATATTACCCAGGGGATCGCGCAGATAATAAATCCCGGTCTCCTGGGGAAGCCCCCGGATCAGCCGCTGGTCCACCTCTTTTCCTAGGTCGGCCATGGTAAGGTCCGTAAATTCCCCGATCCTTTCCCGCTGGATGGAAAGCAACCGTTCCAGGAGGGTGACCGTTGCCCTGGCGTCTCCTGCGGCCCGGTGCCGGTCGGTGATGCGGATCCCAAGGGACTGGCAAAGGTTGCCGAGGCTGTAGGAGGGTAGCCCCGGAATGAGCTTGCGGCTGAGCTTCACGGTGCACAGGGTCTCGCAACGGAAAGGGTATCCCAGCCTCTGGAATTCCCAACGCAGGAAATGGTAATCGAACCGGGCATTATGGGCCACGAAAATATGGCCCCTGGTGAGCTCCACGATGGTCCGGGCCACTTCGCAGAATTTCGGGGCTCCTGACACCATCTCATTGGAAATCCCCGTCAGCCTGGAGATGCCGGAGGGAATGATGGTTTCCGGATTAATCAGGGTGGAAAATTCTTCTCTGACCTGGTGCCCGTCATGAACCAGCACGGCAATTTCAGTAATGCGGTGGTGGGCTGCGATTCCCCCGGTGGTTTCCACATCGACCACCGCATAGGTGGGTTGCTTGGCGGTAAGGGTTGTTTTCATTGGATGGGAGAATTTCCCGGTCACTGGTCCTCATCCTGCTCCGGAGCCAGCAGGTCGGCCTGGTTCCTCTGGTCTTTATCACTCATCGGCCGGATTTCAAAATTCCCCCGGGCCTTGTTTCCGGAGCTGGTGACTATTTCCACCTGGTAGGCACCGGGAGCAAGATAAAAGAGACTGTCCTCGGCGCGGTGGAAACCCCTTTGTGCCTCTCCCCTGACCAGGTTGCTGTCTGCGACCAGGTCATAGGAATAGAAATTGAATCCCGCCACCGCGGTGTCCTTCGTTTCACGGACCAGGGTATCGGAAAGCAGGATCCGGATCTGGACCACTCCAGGACCGGAAACAAAATAGGGAATCTCCAGGGAAGGTCGGTAAACCGCTCCCCCGAAGGATTTTCCCCAATTGGAGCTGGATTTTGGTCCTTTCAGATCCAGCAGGGCGACGGGCTGATCTTTCAGGAATGGAAGCCTGCGGACCTGGCGAAGGGAAGCCACGTATAGGGACCTGCCATGGGTGGCCAGTACGATTTCGCTGTCCCTTTCCTGGATGGCGATATCATGGATGGGGACCGGGGGAAGGCCGCCCATCATCGCCATGAAGTCCTTTCCCTGGTCCACCGAAACATAAAGCCCATTATCAGTGCCCACATAAAGGAGGTCCGGGTTGGAGGGATCTTCCCGCACTACATTGATTGGACCTTCGGGGAGTCCGGCTCCGAGGTTTTCCCAATGCTTCCCGTTATCATTGGTTCTGAAAAGGTAGGGATTGAAATTGTCATAGTGGTATCCGTTGAGGGAAACATAAAGCCGGTCCACCTGAAATTTGGAGGGCTCCACCCGGGAAACCCAGAGCTTTTGAGGGAGGCCATCGGAGATCCGGGTCCAGGTTTCCCCATCGTCTTCGGAGACCTGCACCAACCCGTCATCGGAACCGGCGTAGATTCTGCCGAAACGGAGCGGGGATTCCTCCAGGGTGGTCAGGGTGCCGTAGGGCACATTGCCGCGGTGACCATAACCGTCATGGGTCAGGTCCGGGGAAAGGATTTCCAGGCTGTCGCCCCGGTCCAGGGACCGGATGAACTGGTCGGATCCCATGTAAAATATGTCCTGGTTATGCCGGGACAACCAAATGGGTGTTTCCCAGTTCCACCGCAGCGGGTCCTGCCCCAGATCGGCCTGGGGATGAATATCCCTGGTTTTTTCCGGATCCGAACGCAGGTTGCGGGCGTAATAACCGAACTGGGATCCCGAGTAGACGGTATTGTTATCCCGGGTGTCCACCTGGACCTGCATTCCATCCCCTCCATTGACCGCATGGAATGGGTATTGGCCGGACTGATACCATCCCGGATTCTCGACATTGGTGGAAGGCCCAGACCAGACTCCGTTGTCCTGGAGACCACCATAAACATTATAGGGATGGGCATCGTCCGTGGTGACCGAATAAAACTGGCCCACCGCGGGAGTGTTGCATTTGAACCAATGTTTTCCGTCATCATAGGTAATGTTCAGGCCCCCGTCATTGGCATTGATGAAATGGGTATCCCGGGAAGGATCGAACCAGAGGGCGTGATGGTCCCCGTGAATGTTAGGAGCATCGATATCCTGGAAATTGCGGCCACTGTCCCTGGACAGCAGCAGGGAAATTCCTGCGATAACCAGTTTACCCGGATCGGTGGGGGATACCCAGATTTTTCCAAAATAATACCCGTAGGAGGCGAACAGATCCAGGTATTTCCGGTTCATTTTTTCCCAGCGGTCGCCTCCGTCCCTGCTGAGGTAGATCTCGGCTCCGATCACCGGGGTATCATAAAGGTCCGCTTCCGCATCGTCGACATAATCATGGAGGGCCTGAGGTCGGATTTTCCCGGAAGCAACCAGGGACTTCACGGAGGCTGCCGTGTATTTTGAGGGGAAGCCCTGTTTCCTGAGGTAGGCTTCCAGTTTTTTGTTGTCCAGACGGGCAAACCGGACCGTGTCCATATTCAGGAAATCCCTGGGATGATAGATCACGCTGTCCTTTGGTCCTGGCTTGCGGTGGCCGTTGTTATCCACAATGGCATAAATCAGGGAGGGAGCCTTTTCAAACAGGGCCAGGCCAATGCGTCCGGTGGTGTCCCCGCCGGGAAATCCGCTTCCCGGGCCGGAAAGAAGCACCCAACGACGGCCCCCATCCGTTGTCCGGTAAATTCCCGAACCGGGGCCGGCGGCCTGGAAATTCCAGGCCGCACGGCTTCTCTGCCACATCGCCGCAAAGACCGTATCCGGATGGGCGGGATCAAGGGCCAGGTCGATCGCCCCGGTTTGTGGATTGACGTAAAGTGATTTCTTCCAGGTCGAGCCACCGTCCCGGGTCAGGTAGACTCCCCGTTCCGGGTTGGAGGAAAAGAGGTGGCCCATGGCAGCGACCCAGGCGGTACCCGGATGCTGGGGATCCAACAGGATCCTTCCGATGTGCTGTGATTCGGGCAATCCCACCCAGACCCAATGTTTTCCCCCGTCATCGGACCGGTATATTCCATTACCGGCATAAGAGGACCTGCTGGAATTGGCCTCTCCGGTTCCGACCCATATTACGGGAAGAGGTGGGTTCCAATCCACGGCAATGGCGCCGATGGTGATGACCTGTTCGCTGTCAAAAAGCGGGATAAAGGACTGGCCGTTGTTGTGGGTGTACCAGAGTCCTCCCGTGGCATAGGCCACAAAAAATTCTGTTGGATCCCGGGGATTGACGGCAAGATCCACTGCCCGGCCGCCCATGACGGAGGGACCGATATTGCGGAACCGGATCCGGGAAAGGAGGGATTGGGTCACCATGGCCTTGCGCCTGGCCAGTCCGGCCATCCGCGATGCCGCGGGGGTGGGTGATAAGGGATCCTGGGCCCTGAGCCCCAGGGAAAGGATCAGCAATACAGGTAACAACAACATGCGGTTCAGCATCATGGGGAAGCATTAGGAGATGCCCAAAATAGGAAAAATTGACCCGGAATCCCATTGCCTGGATTTTCCCGGGAATGAACCTCAGATCAATTCAGAAAGCTGGCGGACCACTTCATCCACTTCCTGGGGGGTATTATATTTGGAAAAAGAGAACCGGATGGCCACACGGTCTTCTCCGGGATGGAGCGCGTTAATGACATGGGAGCCGGTGGAAGCCCCGGAGGTACAGGCGCTTCCCCCGGATGCGCAAATCCCCTTCATGTCGAGGTTCATCAGGATCATTTCGGTGCGTTCCGTCCTGGGAAGGGAAATACTGAGCACGGTATAGAGGCTCCGGCCCCGCAGATCTCCATTGAATTGGAGTCCCGGTATCCGCTCCAGCAGTTTCCCAGCCATATCATCCCGGAGTTCCCGGATCTGTACTGAAGTTTTTTCCAGTTCGGCGAGGGAAATTTCCAGGGCCCGGGCAAAACCCACGATACCGTAAACATTTTCGGTTCCGGCGCGGAGGTTCCTTTCCTGGCTTCCCCCATGGATCAGGGGACGAATCCGGACCGATTCGTTTACGTAAAGCATCCCCACCCCCTTGGGTCCATGGAATTTATGGGATGCGGCGGTGATGAAATGTACCGGGATCTTTTTCAGGTCAATCGGGTAATGTCCGACCGTCTGAACGGTATCGCAATGGAATATGGCCCCATGCTTTTGGCAGATGGCTGCAGCCTGCTCCATATCCAGGAGATTGCCGATCTCGTTGTTGGCATGCATCAGGCTTACCAGGGTTTTGCCGGCAGCCCGTTGCAGCATGCGGTCCAGGCTGTCCAGGTCCACCTGGCCGTTCTCTCCCAGGGATACCTGTTCCAGGGAGCATAAGCCGGTTTCCCGGAAGAATCCGGTGGCGTGAAGGGTGGCATGGTGCTCGATGGGAGAGGAGATGACCCGGGAGCAGCCCAGGTCCCTTATGGCTGCAACGATGGCAGTATTGGAACTTTCCGTCCCTCCCGAGGTAAAGAAAATCTCTCCGGGGTTGGCATGGAGCAGGAGGGCAACCGATTTGCGGGCACGTTCCACGGCCATGCGGGTTTCTCTGCCGTAGGAATAGATCGAGGAAGGATTGCCAAACCTTTCGGTCAGGTAAGGCATCATGGCTTCCACCACTTCAGGGTCCAAGGGGGTAGTAGCGGCATTGTCAAAATAAATCCTGTTCAACGGGAGAGCATTTCAGGTTTCGGGGACAAATTTCGGGAAGTTACCGGAATTCTTCATTTCTGGTCAGCGGCTGAACTCCTGGATATCCTGCATGATCCTTCGGGCAATATTCCCGGCCGTTGTGGCAAACCGGCTTTCGGCATAAATCCGGATGATCGGTTCGGTGTTGGAAGTGCGCAGGTGGACCCAGTCTCCATCGAATTCCAAACGAAGACCGTCTTCTGTATTGGCCGGCTGGTTTTTATATTTGGTCCGGATGGTTTCAAAAAGCTTTTGGGGATTGACATTCGGGGAAAGCCCGATCTTGTTCTTGGAGATGAAATAATCCGGGTAGGTTCCCCGCAGCGCCTTCATGCCTTTTTTGGAATGGGCCAGCAGGCTGAGGAACAGGGCGATCCCAATAAGGGCGTCGCGTCCATAATGGAGGTCGGGAAGGATTACCCCTCCGTTTCCTTCCCCTCCGATCACCGCATGGACCTCCTTCATCCTGGCCACCACATGGACTTCCCCCACTGCTGCCGGGAAGTAAGACCCACCATGTTTCAGGGTAATATCTTTCAGGGCCTGGGTGGAACTCAGGTTGGAAACGGTATTGCCCTTCCTTTTTCCCAGGACATAATCGGCAATAGCCACAAGGGTGTATTCTTCCCCGAACATGCTTCCGTCCTCGCAAACAAAGCAAAGGCGGTCCACATCGGGATCCACGGCAATGCCCAGGTCGGCATTATTCTTCTTCACCTCATTGGCCAGGGCATTCAGGTTTTCGGGAAGTGGTTCAGGGTTGTGGGCGAATTTCCCGTCCATTTCCCCGAAAAGCAGGCTGAACTCCCTTACCCCCAGGGCGGTCAGGAGCGGGGGAAGATATCGGGCCCCGCTGGAATTGATCACATCGGCGATGACATGAAAATTTTTCTTTTGGATCGCCTTGATGTCCACCAGGGGATGGTGCACCACCAGATCGATATGCTTCTGCAGGTAGCTTTCATCGGAAACCGTTTCGCCCAGCTTGTCGCTGTTTACGAAGGGAGTCTTGTCCCGGGCGGCCAGATCCAGCAGGGTCATCCCGTCCTTCTGGGACAGGAACTCCCCGGCACTGTTGAGCAGCTTGAGGGCATTCCATTCCCGGGGGTTATGACTAGCCGAGATCATGATCCCTCCTGAAGCTTTTTCCTGGATCACGGCCAATTCCACGGTGGGGGTGGTGGTCAGGCCCAGGTCGATCACCTTCCATCCGAGGCTGTTCAGCGTGGCTGAAACCAGGCAGCTGACCAGGGGTCCGGAAACCCGGGCATCTCTGCCCATTATGATGGGCCCCTTTTCGGATTTTCCGGAAAGTAGGCTGGCGAAGGCCCGGGTGAATTTCAGCACATCCGGAGGGGTGAGTCCCTCTCCCGGTTTCCCGCCCAGGGTTCCCCGGATTCCCGATATGGATTGGATGAGCGCCACGCCTCAAAAATTTAGGATTGCAAATATAGGTCTTTCCCACCACCCCCCTGGTCCCAGGTATCTGGGAGCGGGAAGGGTAGCCGGGCAAAGGGTAATCCTTACATTTGTCAGCAAACACGGGCAATTGGCGGAAAAGCAATGGTTTGAGACCTGGTTCGGTTCTCCCTATTATGAGGTGCTGTACCTGCACCGGAATGACCATGAAGCCAAAGGGTTCGTGGACCACCTGGTGGAATATCTCCATTGTCCGCCGGGTGCGACCCTGCTGGATGTTGCGTCCGGTTCAGGGAGGCATGCCCGGGAATTCGCACTTCATGGCCTGGAAGTGACCGGAATCGATCTTTCCTCCCGCAATGTCCAGCACTCCAGGCCGCGGGAATCCGAGATGCTCAGCTTCTACCTTCATGATATGAGGAGGTATTTCCGGATCCATTACTTCGATTATGTGGTCAATATTTTCACCAGCTTTGGCTATTTCGAAACCCAGCGGGATAATGAGCTGGCTTTGCGGACCATGGCCAAAGCCCTGAAGCCCGAAGGCACTCTGGTCCTGGATTTCCTGAACACCGGGTTTGTGAGCAGCCACCTGGTTGAAAACGAGGTCAAGGTGATCCGGGGAGTCCAGTTTGTGATTCACAGGAAGCTCGAAGAAGGAAGGTTTATCAAGAAGATAGAGGTTTATGACGCTTCCAAACTGGTGAAAGAAAAGTTTGAAGAAAGGGTGATAGCTTACAGCCTCCGGGATTTTGAGACCTTGTTCGGGCAGGAAAAGCTCCGAATCACCGGGACTTTCGGCGATTATGACCTGCGTCCCTTTGATGAGGCGAACTCCCCCAGACTGATCCTGGTCGCAAACCCAATGCCATGACTGGTACCCTGATAGGGGTCGATCTTTGGCTCTTCTTCCATATCAACGGACAATGGCATACGGGATTTTTAGATGCCGTACTGCCCTGGATGAGGAATCCCTATTTCTGGGCCCCCCTTTATATGTTCCTGTTGGTCTTCATGGTCCTGCAGTTCAGGATTCGGGGCGTTTGGTGGCTCCTGTTCTTTCTGGGCACTTTCGGAATTACGGACAGCATTTCCAGCCACCTGATCAAGTTCTGGGTGAAGCGGCTGCGCCCCTGCAATGATCCCCTCACGGCTCATTTCACCAGAATGCTCGTGCCTTGCGGGAGCGGGCTCAGCTTCCCTTCCTCCCATGCGGCCAACCATTTCGGCCTGGCGATGTTCATTTGGATCAGCCTGCACCGGCTGCTGGGTCCATGGGTTTCGGTCGCATTCTTTTGGGCCTTCCTGGTATCCTATTCCCAAATCTATGTGGGCTTGCATTATCCTGCCGATGTCCTGGCAGGGGCTGTGTTGGGCCTGATGGCAGGCTGGGCCACCGGGACCATTTTCCTCCGGGTGATGGGGGGAGATACCTTTTCTCCCCTGGAAAACAGGGCCTGAATCCGGCCAATATTCCGGGAATTTCCCGTTCCGCCCTATTCTTTTCTTCATAGCAATTACCTTTACTAAATTCGGTTCCTTTCCCCCTGGTTATGCAAGTGCTTATCCTGCTGCTTTTGATCCTCATTAACGGGCTTTTTTCGATGTCCGAGATCGCCCTGGTTTCGGTCCGCAAAATCAGGCTGGAACAAATGGC
>DATKSX010000011.1:0-3546 GCA_035531415.1 Chitinophagaceae bacterium | reverse complement strand
AGGCGACCTTCAGCGAAGGGATCCCTGTGGCGATCGCCTCTTTCTGCTGGATGGCCGCAAGGCATTCCTTGGCCTCCCGCGAAATTGCCCGAAGCGCATCCAGCTCCGCGCTGACCCCGGGGCGGATCAGGCCTCCTTTGGAGGCCAGAACGGGAGCATCCTCCTCCAGCTCGGAAACGATCCGCTGCCGAAGCGCGGGGCATCCGTCCAGGTCCTTCAGCCGGCAGGCCAGGGAAGGCAGGGGAATGGCTTCTGCGAGAGCCCCGATGGCCTCCACCTGCGCCAGGTTCCGGGAGAGCTGGACCAGCTCCCTGGGGCTGATCTTTGACCGGGCGATCTTTCCGGCCATCCGCTCCAGGTCTCCCACCTGTTTGAGGTGGTGCGCGATCTTAAGGGAAAAATCCCTTTCCCGGACCAGGCATTCTACCCCGTCCAGTCTTTCCCGGATCAGGCCGGGGTCCTTCAGGGGGAAAAGCATCCAGCGACGCATCATCCGGGATCCCATCGGGCTGAGACAATGGTCCAACACTTTCAAAAGGGAACCATCCTGTTTTCCGGGTTCCGCCAACAGTTCGAGGTTGCGGATCGTAAACTGGTCCATCCAGAGATAATCCTCCGTCGCGAGCCGCTGGATGGAACGGACATGGCCCAGCTGGGGATGTTCGGTTTCCTTCAGGTAATGGATGATGGCCCCTGCCGCCACCTGGGCTAGCTCCAAATCCGCGACCCCGAAACCTTTCAGGGAATGGGTGTCGAACTGCCGGAGCAGAAGTTCGGTGGCATAGGAACCACTGAAGATCCAGTCATCCAGGGCGTATCCGTATCCCTGGGATCCGAACCGTTGCCGGAACTCTTTCTGGCGGGTCCTGGAGAAAAGTGTTTCCGAAGGCTGGAAGCTCCGGAGCAATTTGCCGGCCTCCTCCCAGGATCCTTCGGCCGCGATGAATTCTCCCGTGGATAGGTCCAGGAAGGAAATTCCGGCCCGGTCTGTCCCGAAATGGACGGCCGCCAGGAAATTGTTGGATTTGGCTTCCAGCAACCGGTCGTTCAGGGTGGTGCCCGGGGTGATGATTTCGGTGACGCCCCGTTTCACGATCCCTTTTGCGGTCCTGGGATCCTCCAGCTGGTCGCATACGGCAACGCGGTGTCCTGCCTTCACCAGTTTGTTCAGGTAACCTTCCAGGGCATGATGAGGGAAGCCGGCGAGCTCCACGAAGCTCGCGGCCCCGTTGGCTCTCCGGGTCAGGACAATCCCCAGCACCTGGGAGGCGATACGGGCGTCCTGGCTGAAGGTCTCATAAAAATCACCCACCCGGAAAAGCAGGATCGCGTCGGGAAATTGGTCCTTGATTGCCTTATGTTGCTGCATCAGCGGAGTTTCCTCCGCCGCGGTTCTGGCCATGTGGACAAATATAAACCAGCCCCCTGCCCCGGACAAATCCCGGTCAGGGCTATAGGAGACTGGAAAGGATGCTCCCCGTTCCGGGGATGCCAATTAATCCTCCTGGGCTATCTTTGCCAGATGCGGAAGTTGCAGGGCATTGCATTGAAAAGGAAAACCGTTCCGGAGTTCCGGTCCGCGGACAAGACCCCCCTCGTTCTGGTCCTGGATAATATCCGGAGCATGCATAATGTCGGAGCAGTATTCCGCATCGCCGATGCCTTCCTGCTCCGGGGTATTTTCCTTTGCGGGTTCACGCCCCGTCCGCCCCACCGGGACATTCATAAGACGGCCCTGGGGGCCACCGAAACCGTTCCCTGGCAATACTATCCCAAAACCATCGGGGCGGTGCGGTTCCTGCAGGAGTCCGGTTACCATCTCTGGGCCGCCGAGCAGGCCACGGACAGCCTCAGGCTGGACCAGTTCCGGCCCGGTGAAGCCCTCCCCCTTGGGATCATTTTTGGCAATGAGCTTTCCGGCGTGGATCCCGAAGTGCTGGAGCTGGTCGAAGGTTGCCTGGAAATCCCCCAGGCAGGCATGAAGCATTCCCTGAACGTTTCAGTCAGTGCAGGAATCATCGCCTGGGACCTTTTCCGCAGGATCGGACTGGAACAACCGGAAGCTTTGGTCCATATTCCCCAGCCTTGAAATCAGCGCTATCCCATATCCGGTCCTACCTTTCCCTGGTCCGATTCAGCCATACGCTATACGCGATGCCCTTCGCCCTGATCGGATTTTTTCTGGCCGGAACCGGGCACTGGAGCTCCCTGCACTGGAAACTCCTTATTTTGGTGATTCTATGCATGGTCTTTGCCCGGAGTGCGGCCATGGGATTCAACCGCTGGCTGGACCGCCACTTTGATCGGATCAATCCCAGGACCGCCGGCCGGGAGATCCCTGCCGGAAAGATCCCCGCGTCCAGCGCGCTGGTATTTGTTGCAGCCTGCAGCCTGCTGTTCATCCTGACGGCCTGGCAGATCAATTCCCTTTGCGGGGCCCTTTCCTTTGCCGCCCTGGGCGTGATCCTGGGTTACAGCTACACCAAAAGGTTCACCCCCCTTTGCCACCTGGTCCTGGGCCTGGGCCTGGGATTTACCCCCATCGGGGCCTGGCTCGCCGTCCAGGGATATTTTGCCTGGCTTCCGATCCTGTTTTCCCTGCTCGTGGTGTGCTGGGTCAGCGGTTTCGATATCATTTATTCCCTCCAGGACGTACCCTTCGACCGGAGTCAGCACCTTCGGTCGATCCCCGAATGGCTCGGGCGCCGGAGTGGAATCCGGATCGCCCGGTTCCTGCATCTGCTGGCCCTGGGTTTCCTGGTTGCCGCGGGGATCCGGGGTCAGGGCGGATGGTTGTTCTGGACGGGGGCCTCCTTATTCGCCCTCATCCTGGTCTACCAGCATACCCAGGTCCGGGCCGATGACCTGAGCCGGATCAACCTCCGGTTCATGACCGCAAACGGGTTGGCCAGTTGTGTATTTGCCCTGTTTGTCATCGCGGACCTGGTGACCCGGAGTTGAATTTTATAAAAAACCATGGGAAGGATCCTGGCCCTGGATTATGGGAAAAAAAGGACGGGGGTGGCCGTGACCGACCCCCTGAAGCTGATCGCTTCAGGACTTACCACGGTTCCCACGGGGTCCCTTGTTTCCTGGCTTGAAACTTATATGGGCCGGGAGCAGGTGGAGCGGTTCGTGGTGGGGGAACCCAGGAATCGGGACGGATCGCCCACGGATGCCACCGCCATGGCCGACCGGTTTGTCCGGACCCTGCAGCGGCGATTCCCAACCGTGCCGGTGTCCCGGGTGGACGAGCGGTTCTCCTCCGTGATGGCCTCACGGAGCATGCTGGAAAGCGGGATGAAAAAGAAAGACCGGCGCAACAGGGCCCTGGTGGACGAAATCAGCGCCACGATCCTGCTTCAGGGCTATCTTCAGTCGGGGATATGATTCCCTTGATTAATTTTGCAGGGTCAATCCGGTTTTTGTCCATTTGTGTCATATGATTTTACCGATAGCTGCTTATGGAAATCCTGTACTGCGAAAAAAAGGGGAGGAGATCGGCCCGGATTATCCCGGGCTGAAGGAACTGATCGCGGACATGTG
>DATKSX010000010.1:0-2464 GCA_035531415.1 Chitinophagaceae bacterium | reverse complement strand
CCAGGAAATCACCAACACGGCTGAGATCTCAAGAATTGCCGATTTGAGCCTGAAAGTGAAGGATTTCATCACTTTCAATTTCATGATGTGGTTTGTCAAGGAGCAGGAAGAAGAGGAAACC
The DNA here is from genome assembly GCA_035531415.1 of Chitinophagaceae bacterium. GTDB lineage: Bacteria > Bacteroidota > Bacteroidia > Chitinophagales > Chitinophagaceae > JANWKA01. The sequence goes on along the minus strand of DATKSX010000010.1, from coordinate 2,343 downwards.
ATGGCTACCGAGCTCCTGGATCAGTTCAATCTGATTGGCAACAATGCGGGCACGAAAGGAGGCCTTTTTGAGTTCGACCGCATCCTTTCAAAAATGCCCCAGGATTTCCATCTCGCCCGGGAAGCCAATGCCGCAGGCGATGAATCCTGAATAAATTCAGCCTCGAATATTATTTTAAACTCCCACTACAAAAGGTTAGCGGACTGATTTTTCGGTCAATTCGGAAAATCCAAGACCCCCCGGTACCCTATTTTTTTATAATGGTTTGGCACAATTTTGGAACATGATTCCAATATTGCCGAGGGAGTATTGTAGCAATTCTTTTAAACACACGCCATGGGAAAGCAAGTTGGAAATGGGCCACCCCGAAAAAGCGTTGTACCGGGCCGACCGACAAAAAACAGGAGGGATTATCTACTTGAGTTCAACCACCTCTATCATTTCACCCTAAAAAAAACCTTTTATGGACAAGCTAAGTTTAAAAGGCCACTGGAATGTTATCAAGGGCCAATTGAAGAAATCATTCGGTAACCTTACCGATGATGACCTGGCGTATGAAGAAGGCAGTGAAGATGAACTGATTGGAAGGATACAGAAGAGGACCGGACAGGCAAAGGAAGAAATCGAGCGGATGATCAGCAGGTTCTCAAAAGGCAATCCATAATTTGCATCGGGTCGGGGGGCACTGCCCCCTTGATCCGATGATGGCTTTGTGCCCTATGGATTAATGGCGGGGGATGCATAAATTGAGGCTCCAATCCCCCTGTCATGAGAAAATTTTTGCCCGTTTTGGTTTTTTTCCTGGATTTTGCCCTCCCGGGTAAATCTCAACAACAATTCCGCCCTTCGGCTTACCCCCTGATCACTTCGGATCCTTATTTCAGTATCTGGTCTTTCACCGATACCCTGAATTCGGATACGACCCGCCATTGGACCGGAGTAGCCGATGCCCTAACCTGCCTGGCCCGGGTGGATGGGAAAACCTATAACCTGATGGGAAGCTGGAAAATGCCGGGTATCCTCCAGGGGGTCCAGGAGGGAGTCAAGGTGTCTGCAACTCAAACCAATTACCGGTTCCGTTGTGGGGAAGTTTCCCTGGATCTCCTGTTCACCGCGCCTTTGTTGCCAAAAGACCTGGATGCTCTTTCCCGGCCGGTGGATTACATTACCTGGAAAATGGCTTCCGGGGTCCCCGGTAAGGTCTCCGTCCAGCTTTTCTTTGCCGCGTCAGGAACCCTGGCTGTAAACAGCCTGGACCAGCAAATTACCTGGTCCCGTGCGGATACCCGGCTTCTGCAAGCGGTGAAAGCAGGGACCGTGACCCAAAAGGTCCTGGGGAGAAAGGGAGATAATGTCCGAATAGACTGGGGATGGTTATTTCTGGGGGTGCCGCGCAAATATGGTTCCGTGACAACAGTCCTTCCTGCAGCAGAGGCCGGGCAGCAATTTCTTCAAACCGGATCGCTGAGCACTTCCCTGGACCCGGACTCTCCCCGGAATGCCGGGATCCATCCCGCCCAACTTTGCGCCAGCATTCCATTGGGATATGTGGGGAGCAAACCGGCAACCGGTCATATCCTGCTTGGTTATGATGATGGCTATTCCATTGAATATTTCCACCACTGGCTCCGCCCCTGGTGGAACCGGGACCAAAAGACAACTTCAAGCCAGATGCTGGATGCCGCCCAATCAGCCTATCCGGGGCTGATGGACTCCTGCCGTGCCTTTGACCGGAGATTGCGGGATGAAGCCGTCCGGGACGGAGGTTCCCATTACGCGGACCTCTGCGCCCTGGTATACCGTCAGGCCATTGCAGCCCATAAGCTGGTTGCCGGGCCGGATGGAAGCCCGCTTCTCTTCAATAAGGAATGCTTCAGCAACGGATCGATCGGAACGGTGGATGTCACCTATCCCTCGGCTCCGGTCTTTCTGAGGTATAATCCCCGATTGCTTGAAGCCCTTATGGAACCCATATTCTATTACAGCGAAAGCGGTAATTGGAAAAAGCCCATCGCGGCCCATGATGTGGGGACTTACCCGATCGCGGATGGCCAGACTTATGGGGAAGACATGCCGGTGGAGGAATGTGGCAACATGATCCTGCTCACCACCGCCATTGCCCGGGCCACCCATTCAGCCTCCTTTGCTCAAAAGCACTGGAAAGTGCTGACCCAGTGGGCGCATTACCTGGAAACTCAGGGATTTGATCCGGCCAACCAGCTTTGCACGGACGATTTTGCCGGGCACCTGGCTCATAATGCCAACCTGTCGGTGAAAGCCATCCTGGCAATCGCAGGATACGGAAGGCTGGCCGGGATGCTCGGCCATCCCGGCCAGCAGCAT
>DATKSX010000009.1:0-3921 GCA_035531415.1 Chitinophagaceae bacterium | reverse complement strand
GGACCTCTGTTGAATCCTAAATCTTTGAATTTCAGGGACACAAAGGGGGATTCCGGCTCTGGACGGAAAGAAGGAAATTCCTGATTCCATGCAGGATACAAAAAAAATTCTGCCGGATTTTTACTGCGCATAGAGGGGGGCAGCCCTTCATCCAAGAAAAGGAATTTCCGGGTACCTGCCTACCTCCCCATAAAAACCATCAGGACCTGGACGTCGCTGGGATTGACCCCGCTGATCCTGCTGGCCTGGCCCAGGGTCCTGGGCCGGATCCGGGAGAACTTTTGCCGGGCTTCGGTGGATAGGGAGTTCAGCCGCTCATAATTGAAATCCTCCGGGATCTTCAGCTCTTCCAAACTGCTCATGCGCTGAACCAGCTCCTTTTCCTTATTGATATAGACCTCATATTTGATCTGGATCTCCGCCTGCTCCAGGGTTTCGGGGGGATAGGCCCGGAAAGCTTCTTCCAGGACAGGGGAGCGGCTTGCAAGATCAGAAATGGTGATATCCGGCCGAAGAAGGATCTGGATGGCTTTCTGGGCCTGGGTCAATCCCGGAAGCCCAAGGGATTCCAGGAGGGGGCTGACCTGGGAGGGATCCAGGGTGGTTTGACCCAGCAGGGCACGGATTTGATCCACGGCTTCCACTTTCCTAAGGACCGCTTCCATCCTTTCGGGTCCGGCAAGTCCAAGCCTGTGGCTTAAAGGGGTAAGCCGGATATCGGCATTGTCCTGCCGGAGTAGGGTCCGGTATTCCGCCCTGGAGGTAAACATCCGGTAGGGTTCATCGGTTCCTTTGCTGATCAGGTCGTCAATCAGCACTCCGATATATGCTTCGCTTCTCCCCAACACTACTGGTTCCAACCCATGCACTTTTTGGTGGGCGTTGATTCCTGCCATAAGACCCTGGCATGCCGCTTCTTCATATCCAGTCGTTCCGTTGATCTGCCCGGCGTGAAAAAGATTTTCTAACAGCTTGGTTTCCAGTGAGTTATTGAGTTGCGTCGGAGGAAAATAATCGTATTCAATGGCATAGCCCGGACGGAAAAATTTGCAATTCCCAAATCCGGGAACCTTACACAGCGCGGCATACTGCACTTCCTCCGGAAGGGAGGTGGAAAACCCATTGATATAGACCTCGATGGTATTCCATCCTTCGGGTTCGACGAACAGCTGGTGGCGGTCCCTTTCCGCGAATCGGTTGATCTTGTCCTCGATGCTCGGGCAATACCGGGGTCCGATCCCCTGGATCCTTCCCTGGTACATTGGGGACCGGTCAAATCCGGATTTGAGCAACTCGTGGACTTCGGGGTTGGTATGGGTAATCCAACAGCATTTCTGATGATCGGGCCTGGGTTGGGGCAGGAAACTGAATCCGGAGATCCGGGGATCCCCTTCCTGCACCTCCATCTGGGAATAATCCAGGCTCCTGCCGTCCACCCTTGGGGGGGTTCCCGTCTTGAGCCGGGCACTTTCAAATCCGAGTTCCAGGAGTTGTTCCGTGATCCCGGTTGCGGCCCTTTCGGCTACCCGGCCTCCCGTAAACTGCTTTTCCCCGATATGAATCACCCCGTTCAGGAAGGTTCCGTTGGTCAGAACCACCGCACCTCCCTGAATTTCATGACCTAAGCCGGTCCGAATGCCGATACAGCGACCCTCCCGGACGAGCAGCCCCCGCACCATGTCCTGGTAAAAATCAAGGTTTGGGGTGGCTTCGAGCATTTCCCGCCAGATCGTGGAAAACAGCATTCGGTCATTCTGTGACCTGGGGCTCCACATAGCCGGCCCTTTTGACCGGTTCAGCATCCTGAACTGGATCAGGGACCGGTCGGATACGATTCCGGAATACCCACCCATCGCATCGATCTCCCGAACGATCTGACCTTTGGCAATGCCCCCCATGGCCGGATTGCAGCTCATCTGGGCAATGGTCTGGAGGTTCATGGTGACCAAAAGCACCTGAGATCCCATTTGGGCAGCCGCAGCCGCGGCTTCGCAGCCGGCATGGCCCGCCCCTACCACGATCACATCGTACTTTGGAAACATGGGTCAAAATTAGGGTTTCGGGAGGATGTTCCACGTGGAACATTACTGGGGGCAGGAGAAATCCGTAGCCAGGACCGCCCCGTCTTTCCCCCAGGGGCTGATGGAGATGCCGATTCGGTCGAAATTTGGGTTGAGCAGGTTTTTTCGGTGGCCCAGGTCCGGGACCCTCCAATCAATCAACAGGTCCAGGACCATCTGCAGGGCGGTACGGTTGGTTCCCGAATAAAGGTTTTCCCCGGCGCAGGAAGTTTGGACCCGGCTCATCCTTGCCTCAAATGTCAATCCTCCGGAAGAAACATGGCTGAGCCTCCTGCCCCCGGAACGGGCCAAGTCCCTGGACATGAAGCGGGCTACCTGTTCCAGCCCCCTGGTAGGAGCAAACAGAGGTAAAGAATCCAAATGGCTCAGGTCGGATTTCAGGCTGCGGATATAGGAGGGGTCGATCCGGGGATCGGATTTGGAATAATCCAATACATATTTTCGGAAAAATTGCCTCGGATTGGCCCGTAACTCATTGGTATACTGAAGAACCTGTGTTTCTTCGGGGGAAAGGCGGATCTCCTGGGCCTGAAGGGGTTGGGCAGCTCCCCAGATCATGAGCAATAAAAGAATACCATGTTCCACGTGGAACATGATCCTTTTATTGAAAATAAAGCCTGAGGTATTGGTTTTCCTTACCCCGCATTGTTTTTTGCTGCGAAGCGGTCTTGTCCTGGTAGCCGCAGAGGTGCAAAAGGCCATGAAAAATTACTCTATATAGTTCATTATCAAATGATTCCCTAAATTTTTCCGCATTTTCCCGGACCCGGTCCAGGCTGATATAGAGTTCCCCCCTTACTTCCCCGGCCTTATTTCCCAGGTCAAAACTCAGGATATCGGTAAAATAGGAATGGCCCAGAAAAATCCGGTTCAATTCGAGCAATTCCAGGTCCGAGCAAAAAACGACTGATAAATCCTTTAATTGTCTTTTTTCCCCGGCGCAAATGGAGTTGAGAAACTCCCTGAGCCTGTTGCGATCCCGCAGCAGGGGGGAATTGCCGGATTGGGAAAAACGGATGGCCATCAGGATCACGAAGTTAGGAATAAAACCCGGCCTGCTTTGACCAATGGTCCGGGTAGCTTAAATTCGCTGGATGATCCGTTTATCTGAATTATCGCTCGGAGCCTCCGGTATCATCCGGCGTTATGAAAACGATGAGATCCATCTCAAGCTCATGGAAATGGGTTGCGTTCCGGGGGAAATTGTAAAAGTGGAGAAAATTGCCCCCCTGGGGGATCCCATATCGATTCGGGTTGCCGGGTACCAGCTCAGCCTCCGAAAAACGGAGGCAGATAAAGTCTGGATTGACGAACTGGTATCAATTCATTAAAAGTCTGGTTATCAGTACGTTAAATTCATTACCCACCCCCTTCCGCGTCCTCTGAACCCTTCCCGGCACTCAAAAAGAATGTAACTTTGAAAGACAATTGATCAGTCATGTACGGTGGGGGCTATATTTTCGACGAACCGGACCGCAGACAGGCAGCGGAAGAAACCGGTCATGACCTGCCCGCCAGGCTCCTGGAATTTGAAGCCAAAATCGCCGCGGGAGAAAAAATTGAACCGGGAGACTGGATGCCATCGGAATACCGCAGGCAACTGATCCGGCTGATCGAACAACATGCCCATTCCGAAGTGGTCGGAGCCCTTCCTGAAGGGACCTGGATCACGAGGGCACCGGGATTCAAAAGAAAGATGGCCCTGATCGCGAAGGTGCAGGATGAAATCGGGCATGGCCAACTGCTCTATCACGCCGCCGAAACGCTGGGAAAGACCAGGCAGGAGATGACGGCGGACCTGCTGAGCGGAAAATCCAAATATTCCAACGTATTCAATTAT
>DATKSX010000008.1:0-7613 GCA_035531415.1 Chitinophagaceae bacterium | reverse complement strand
CACCGTCTGGTTGTTCACGGGGATCCGGTCCTCATAATTGAGGGTGCCGTAGGCCTTGTCGAAAAAGATTTTCCCGTCCTTTACCGCAAGGACCACGCAGCTGGGGGTCGCACCCTGGTCGATCGCTTCCCGGGCGATGGTGTCAATCCTGCTCAGGACCGAAGCATCCATACCCACTTCGGATGGGGTGACTGAGGGGAGGGCATACCGGGGATAATCGAGGTTCTTCAGGCCGGATCCCAGGGCAAACCTGGGGGAGGTGGTGACCGGCAGGGTTCCGGACGGGTCCGTGTTCCCGAAAAGCAGGGAGGCTGCTGCTTCATGCATGATGGAATCATCCTCAAAGGCCTCCACCAAAGCAGGGGCATGGGAGAAGTACCGGAGCGCATAAGGGTTGCCGAATACCACGGTTACGCTGCGCATCTCATCCTCCAGTTGCAAGATGAGTTGGATCTCCGGCTGGGTCAGCCCGAAATTGTTTTCCGGAAACCGGCTGTAGCCATGCAGCCCGATGATCACCCGGTCGTTGCCTGCCTTGATGGCCTGGGCGATCAGGGAGGCCTGGGCGTAGGTTCCGGTATCGGGAAAATAAAAGGACTCGACGGGATGAAAGCGGCCCAGGGCTCCGGCAAAGCTGCCGCCGCCTTCCAGGCCCACTCCCAGGTAAGCGATATTTTCTCCGGAGGCAGTTTGAAGGGGGAGGATCCTGTTCTCATTGGAAAGCACGGTCAGGGCGCTGTCGGCCAGGATCCGGTGGAGTTCGGCCACCCCCTCGTTCAGATCCCGGACCAGGTTGGCGGTATCCACCGGCGCGAAATGGGACAGGCCGGCTCCGTATTTGGCGATCAGGATCTTTTTCACCCGCGCATTGATCTGCCTCCAGGAGATCTTTCCATGTTTTGCAGCGTCCAGAAGCCGGTTGATGGCCTGAGGCACATCCTCGGGAAGGGTGAGCACATCATTTCCAGCCTGGAAGGCTTTGACCGCGGCTTCCCCATTGGAAAAATACCTGGTGACCCCCTTCATATCCAGGGCGTCCGTAAAGACCAGGCCCTTGAAATGCATCTTCTGTTGAAGCAGGCCGGTGACCGCCTTCCGGGAAAGGGAGGTCGGAAGGTGGGGCGTGTGATCGATGGCCGGGACAGAGAGGTGGGCCACCATGACCGCATCCACCCCGGCCGCGATCAAGGTCCGGAAAGGATAGAGTTCGGTTTGCTCCAGCTCGGCCCTGGTCCTGGTGATCACGGGAAGGTCCTCGTGGGAGTCCACTTTGGTGTCTCCGTGTCCCGGGAAATGTTTGGCGCAGGCGATGATGCCCTGGCTCTGGAGTCCGAGCATGTATTGGGTGCCCAGCAGCGCCACCCTTTCTTTGCTTTCCCCATAAGACCGGTCCCCGATCACGGGGTTAGCGGGATCGTTGTTCACATCCACCACCGGTGCGAAATCGACCTGGATCCCCATGCGCCGGCATTGTTTTCCGATCGCTTCCCCGGTTTCATAGACCAGTCTGGGATCGGATATCGCGCCGAGCTCCATTTGGCGGGGGAATTCCAAAACGCTGTCCAGCCGCATGCCCAGCCCCCATTCCGCGTCGATCCCCACCATCAGGGGAACCTTGGAGCGTGATTGATAGTAGTTGGTCAGAACGGCTTGGCGCACCGGCCCACCCTGGAAGAAAACCAGCCCTCCAACCCCTTCGTCCTGAACCAGCCTGGTCACTGAATCCACATGACCCTGGCCCCGGTTGGAATAGGCCCGAACCATCAAAAGTTGGGCGATCCGCTGCCGGTGGTTCAGCGTCCTCAGCACGCTGTCGGCCCATCGTTTAGCCGCCCGGGTGGGACCACGATGGGGAGCAGGTTTGCCGGGAAGGTTTGTGAACGAGGTGTTCATCAAAAAGATGATCAGCAAAAAAATGGAGCAGGAAGATTTCCACATGCCCCCAAATTTAGCCGATAATGCTAAGACTAAGGGGTAATTTTACTTTCAAACAGGGAGCTTGGAAGGACGCATTCAACAGTTGCCGGAGCATATCGCCAACCAGATCGCGGCCGGGGAGGTGATTCAGCGCCCGGCCTCGGCGGTCAAGGAACTGATGGAAAATGCGGTGGATGCCGGGGCCGATTCCATCCGGGTCTTCCTCCGGGATGGAGGCAAAACCCTGGTCCAGGTGACCGACAACGGCAGCGGCATGACCGCCCGGGACGCCCGGATCTGCATTTCCCGGCACGCCACTTCCAAGATCTCCACCATTGAGGATATTTTCCGGATTCGCACCATGGGATTCCGGGGGGAGGCGCTGGCCTCCATCGCCGCGGTTTCCAACCTGGAGATCCGGACCCGGACCGGGGAGGATGAAACCGGAACCTGCATTCTGGCAGAGCACAGCCGGATCACCGAAGAACGGCCCTGCGCCTGCCCCCAGGGCACGAGCATATCGATGAAGAACCTATTTTTCAATGTTCCGGCCCGCAGGAACTTCCTGAAGGCCAACTCCGCTGAGCTCAAGTATATCCTGGATGAGTTCACCCGGGTCGCCCTGGGATTTCCGGAAATCTTTTTTTCCCTGGAGCATAACGGCCAGCAGATGTTCCATCTGGAAAAGACCGGCCTGAAACAAAGGATCCTCCAGGTGCTGGGCTCGCAATTCAACTCCAAACTGGTGCCTGTCCGGGAACAGACGGATTACCTGAACATCCATGGCATGGTGGGAAAACCGGATACCGCCCGGAAGACCCGCGGGTCACAGTATTTTTTCGTCAATAACCGGTACATCCGGAGTCCTTTCCTGCACCGGGCGGTGATGAACGCCTTCGAGGGGATGATCCCGGCCCTGAGCCATCCCCTTTATGTAATTTATATCGAACTGGACCCTTCCCGGATCGACATCAATGTCCATCCGGCCAAGCTCGAGATCAAGTTCGAGGATGACCGGGTGATCTTCGCCTTCATGCAATCAGCCATCCGCCATGCGCTGGCCCAGTTCAGCATCACCCCATCCCTGGATTTCAGTCTGGATCCGGAGATCCAGGCTCTTCCGGCCGTCAGCCAGCCCGTGACCCAGTCCGACCGGGAGGCAGCAACTTCCGGGTCCATTTACAAGGAATTCACCCACCGCAACCGCGCCCATTTCCTGGAAAGAAACATGCCCGCCGGGGGCTGGAAAGTCCTTTATGAATCCCCGGACACCGATCCGGAAACCGGATCCGGGGCCCGGGTTCTTCCCCTCATGGAGGATAGCGGAGGGGAAGGCGCTGTTTCTTTGCATGATCCGGTCCTGGTACACCAGCGTTATATCCTTTCCCAGGTCCCTGGAGGATTTGTTCTGATCGACCCCCGTGCCGCCCTGGAAAGAATCCTCTATGAACGGTATCAAAAGCGGACCGCCCTGGGTCCTGCAACCGCTCAAAACCTGCTATTTCCCCGCACCCTCCATTTCTCCGCCGCAGAAGCCGGTCTCCTCAGGGAACTCCTGCCGGAACTATCCGGGCTGGGTTATGCGCTGGAACCCTTCGGACAATCCGATTTCCTGCTCCGGGGCCTTCCTGCCGATCTCCCGGAAGAAAGGGCCCAGGCAGACCTGGACCAGGTACTGGAACAGTTCGCCGAAGGCTCCGGCGATGTGAAACTGGACCGCAGGGAAAAATTGCTGCGGGCTCTGGCGCGTCACCAGGTGCGCCCGGCTTCCCCTCTTTCGATTTCCGAAATGCGGGAAATCGTGGATGCTCTTTCCGCCTGCGATATCCCTGGGCTGACCCCGGACGGACGGCCCACCTGCCTCTCCTATAGTTTAGAGGAACTGGAAAAAAAGTTCGGCCGATAAGGGCAATCCCCTTTATTTTTTCTTACCCCCATCCTGAATCAAATCCCGGATCATTCCCTGGAACTTTTCCAGTCCCGCGGAATAGGCTTTTTGGACGGAACGATCGGGTTTGAGAGTCCTCGCCGGGCGGACCAAACCGCAGGCTTTATTGAGAGAACCGATCCGGCCCATGGAGATCATGGCCAGCAGGGCGGCTCCCATGGCCGAGGCATCATCTCCTGCAGCGATCAGAGTCTTTCTCCGCAGGATATCGGTCATCATCCGGGACCAGGGCAGGGAATGGAGGATGCCCCCGCTCAGCCGGATCTGCGTGGCCTTACCGGTCCGGTCCTCCAGCAACCGTTGGACCACACAAATATTATAACATATCCCTTCCAGGACCGCTCTGGCGAAATGGGCCCGGCCGTGCCGGATGTCCACCCCGGCAAAGATTCCCCGGGCTTCCCCATTCCAGACCGGGGCCCTCTCTCCCTGGATGTAGGGGATGAAAACCAAACCATCCGCACCGGCAGGAACCTGCATCGCCTCCCCGATCACCTGATCGATGGAATGGCCGGGCATAAAATGATCCCTGAACCATTCCAGGACGATCCCCCCGCTGTTGACTGGGCCACCTGCAATAATGATCTGTCCTGTGAGGGGGTAATTGAAGATCCTTCCACGGGGGTCGGAAACCGGGGACGATGAAGCAACGCGCACCGCACCACTTGTTCCAACCGTGACGGCCATGATGCCTTTGCCGATGGCTCCTGTGCCGAGATTGGCCAGGCATCCGTCCGATGCTCCGATGATAAAGGGAATCTGATTCTTTAATCCCATTTTTCCGGAATAGGAATCTTTAAGGCCGGTATAGGAGGTTTCCGTGTCAACCGGAGTCGATAGCCGGTCGGGACCGATCCCGGCGAGTCGAAGGGCCTGGGGGTACCATCGCCGGGTCCTGAGGTCCAGCAGGCCGGTGGCAGCAGCCAGCGAATGGTCGATCACCCAAACCCCGAAAAACCGGAAGAAAATATATTCCTTGACCGAAACGAACCGGGATGCTTTCCGAAAAAGGAAAGTCTGGTGCTTTCGCATCCAGATAAGCTTGCAAAGCGGAGACATGGGATGCACCGGGGTGCCGGTCCTGCGGACCAGGGTCCGGGCTTGTCCCGATTTTTTCAAGGCGGCGGCTTCCTCCTGGCTCCTGCTGTCGGCCCAGGTGATCATCGGACAAAGGGCCCTCCCTCTGCCATCCACGGCCATGAGGCCGTGCATGGCGGCACTGAAGGATATCCCTAGGGGCTGGGATTTCATTTGCCGGACCACGGACCGGATGCAGGAGAGGGTGGCGCGGAGCAGGATTTCCGGATCCTGCTCACTGTATCCGGGTTTGGGCTGGGATATCTGGTAAGAGATATGTTTTGCTGCATTCACCCGTCCTGCGGGAGTCATTGCGATCGCCTTGGTCCCCGAGGTGCCGATATCCACCCCGATAAAATAATCCATGATGAAGGAACTGAATTTAAAAATTGTTATAATGGACTGGTTGGCCCATCCCCATAAAAAAATGAGCATCTTTTGTTCCAAATTCCTAAATTACAAGCCTTCTTTCATTTTCCTGTCCAATCCTTCCCAAATGACAGATTTCTCGATCCGGAAGCAACCCAAGACCTATGACGTATGTATCGTGGGATCTGGGGCCGGAGGGGGTATGGCGGCTTACATGCTATCCAAACAAGGGATCCAGGTAGCCCTGCTGGAAGCAGGTCCCATGTTCGACCCTGCCAACCCCAAACAGCGCACCCAGCTGAGATGGTCCTACGAGTCTCCCCGGAGGGGGGCGGGCACTACCCGGCCTTTCGGCGATTTTGACGCGGCTTACGGGGGCTGGAACATCGAAGGGGAGCCCTATACCCAGAACGGAAAAACGGAATTCAACTGGTTCCGCTCCCGGATGATCGGGGGAAGAACCAACCACTGGGGAAGAATTTCCCTGAGGTTCGGCCCGAACGATTTCAAGCACAAGAGCCTGGATGGCCTCGGAGACGACTGGCCCATCAGCTATGAGGATGTCAAACCTTACTACGACCGGGTGGATCAGCTGATCGGGGTATTCGGAACCCAGGAAGGGATTTATAATGACCCGGACGGCTATTTCCTCCCCCCTCCCAAGCCGAGGCTGCATGAACTCTTCATCCAGGAAGGAGCCCGAAAGGCGGGAGTGAAAGTGATCCCAGGAAGGCTGTCCATGCTGACCCGGAGGATCAACAATGAACGCCAGGCCTGCTTCTATTGCTCCCAGTGCAACCGGAGCTGCCAGGTCTATGCGGACTTTTCTTCCTCCTCGGTACTGGTCAAGCCGGCAATCGCCACTGGTCACGTAGACGTATTTACGGGAGCCATGGCCAGGGAAGTGCTGACCGACAAAAACGGAATCGCCACAGGGATATCCTACATCAATAAAGAGGACATGCAGGAATACCAGGTGAACGCGAAGGTTGTGATCCTGGCCGCGAGCTCCTGCGAATCCGCCCGGCTGCTGTTGAACTCCAAATCATCCGCGCATCCCAACGGCCTCGCCAATTCCAGCAACGTGGTCGGGAAATACCTCCATGATTCCACCGGCGCCGGCAGGGGGGCGACCCTCCCCAAGTTGTTCGGGCGCAAAAGATATAACGAAGACGGGGTCGGGGGCATGCATGTATATTCTCCCTGGTGGCTGGACAATAAAAAACTGGATTTTCCCAGGGGTTACCACATCGAATATGATGGCGGCATGGGCATGCCGGGCTACGGGTTCGGCTGGGGGATCGAGGGGGTGAATGGAAAATACCCGGGCAGGGACGGAAAAACCAAGCTGGGAGGAGGATACGGAGCTTCACTTAAAGATGATTACCGGTATTTCTACGGAGCAGGATTCGGAATGTCCGGAAGAGGGGAATGCATCGCCCGGGCGGATAATTATTGCGAGATCGATCCTTCCGGAGTGGTGGACAAATACGGCATCCCGGTCCTGCGGTTCAACTATTCCTGGAGCGACCATGAGATCAGGCAGGCCAAGCACATGCAGGACACCTTTGAGGAGATCATCCACAACATGGGGGGAGTACCCGACGGGGAAAAACCCGGGCCCGAAAGCAATTATGGCCTTGCCAGGCCCGGGGAGATCATCCACGAGGTGGGTACCGTGCGGATGGGGGACGATCCCCGGCGGGCTCCCCTGAACAAATACAACCAGGCCTTCGATTGCAAGAACCTGTTCGTAGTGGACGGCGGGGCTTTCGTATCCCAGGCGGACAAGAACCCGACCTGGACCATTCTTGCCCTTTCCATGCGGGCTTCGGAATATGTGATGGACCAGTTGAAAAAGCAAAATATCTGAGCGGAATCCTTCAAAGCAATTTCTATGGATCGAAGATCATCCCTGAAAGCACTGGCACTGGGTTCCGTTTCCTCCGGTGTCCTGCTGGACGCCTGCAAACAGGAAGCGGAAAAAGCCCCTGCACCCCCTCCCAGCCCGATTGCCCAATGGGACGCTTCCTCAGGCAGGCTACCCGAGGAAGTGGACCGGGATCAAAAACTGGAGGGTGATAAATTCTTTTCGGATCATGAGATGGCTACCCTCGGCTTGCTGGCGGACCTCATCATCCCGGCGGATTCGGTTTCAGGAAGCGCCACCGATGCCAAAGTCCCGGATTTCATCGAATTCATCGTCAAGGACCAGCCCCGACTTAAGACCCCCATGCGGGGAGGCTTGAACTGGCTGGATAATGAATGCCGCAGGCGGTTTGATAATGCTTTTTCTTCCTCC
>DATKSX010000007.1:0-7518 GCA_035531415.1 Chitinophagaceae bacterium | reverse complement strand
CATCCAGGGGAGCATCCACTTCATCCAGGATGCAGAAGGGTGCTGGTTTGATCAGGTATATCGCAAAAAGCAGGGCCGTTGCTACCATCGTCTTCTCCCCTCCGGATAACTGGTTGATCACGGTTGGTTTTTTTCCCTTGGGTTGTGCGATGATTTCAATGTTCGTTTCGGCAATATTATCCGGAAGGGTCAGGATGAGGTCACACTGGTCCTCCTCGGTGAAGAGGGTCTTGAATACCCGGGAAAAATTATCCTTGACCTGGTGGAAGGTTTCCAGGAATTTCTGGTTGGCGGCCACCTCTACCTCTTCAATGGTCTTCATCAGGGATTCCTTGGCGGAAACCAGGTCGTTTTTCTGTTCCAGGATGAATTCGTAGCGTTTGCTGATCTCCTGAAAAGCCTCAATGGAAGTGGGATTGATCTCACCCATGTTTTCCAGTCTTTTTCGGAATTTCTCGGCTCCTGCCTGGAGGTCTTCAACACTAAGGTTTCCGGACCTGGGCTGGTCCAGGATCTCGTCCAGGACCACCCGGAACTCCACGTGCAGCCTTTCCTTCATGGAGGCGAGCTGGAGCTTCAATTCGTTGATTTTTTCCTTGATCGCAGCAAGCAGTTGTTCGGTTTGTTCCCTTTCCCGGGTTTTAAGGCGGATTTCGCTTTCGGATTCTCCTACTTCATTTCGGAAGGAGTAATAGGCCTGGTCCATTAGGTTCAGCTTCTGCTCCTCCCCTTCCCTTTGACGGTATAGATCCATCAGGCTGCTTTCTGCGGCTTCCAGTTTTTGTCCCGCCTCTGATATCCCGGACCTGGCCTGCGCCAATTGCTGGCTGTTGGTGTCGATCTGTCCCTGCAGATCGGTGATCTGCCTGGAAGTAAATTCCAATTCCTGAGCGATACCCAGCAGGGTGCTTTGCTGGCGGATATGAAGCAAATTTTCCTCGTTAAACCTTTCGGTGGATTCGTTGAAATCCTTTTCTGCAAGGAAAAACAATGCTTCGGCCCGTTCTGATTCTTCCCTGGAACTATTCAGGTTGCTGCGGATCGTTTCCAGGTCAGCCCGGGTGCGGGAGATCTCTTCCTGGTTGGTTTGCAGGGATTGCCGCATTCCCCCAAGACGGTCCGCTCCGGTTTCAAGAAGGCTGCGGAGGTGGTCCACCCGGTTCTGTATACCGAAGAGCCTGGTTTGAAGATCCGTTAGGGCGTTACGGCATTCCTCCACCTGGATTTCCTTCAGCTGATCGTGATATCCGTCGATCTCCCGGCGTTTCCTGGAGATTTCCGAATCAATCTCCCCTACCTCATGCTGCAGGGTTTCGATATGGCCCAGGAGCATTTCCAGATGTTTTCCCCTTCCGATCTTTTTCCCCTCGAACATCCCGACGGATCCTCCCTGGAGATAATATTTTCCCCTGATGGCCCTTCCGCTTTCCTCCAGGATCACGGCATCACCGGATGCCTGGTCCATGGGGTATCCTTCCCTGGCGATATAGACATTTCCCAACAGCAGTTCTCCCAGGGGTTTGTAGGCTTCATCCAGTTCCAGGATCTGGAGCGCGGGAAGGGTTCCCTCCGGGGCGGATGCAGTGTGTTCCGAACCTGAGGGGATCTGATCCAGGATAAAGAAGTTGGCCTTCCCCTTCTGATGTTCCCCCAAAAGCCGGATGGCCTGAAGGGCCTCCTGGGCATTTCGAACGATATAATAATTCAGATAAGGTTCGAGCAGGCTTTCCAGGGCGGCACGGTATTGGTCGGGGCAGAATAGCACCTCGGATAGAATGGGAGCACCCACCTGCCAGTCGGGATTCCGGTTCAGGAACTTGATGCTTTCCGGATATCCTTCCAGGTTGTCCACCATCGATTTCAGCAGGTCATATTCATTTTTTTTCGCATCCAGGCTTCGGGTTGCCGTGACCAAACGGGCCCGGAGCAGTTCAATTTCCGATTGAGCCCCCAGAACCTGGTCTTGGGTCTCAGCCTGGGACCGGAGCAATTGGTCCAGCATCTCCTTTTTCTCGCTGAGGGATTGGTCCAGGGATTGCTTTTCATCGGCCAGCCTGGCGAATTGATCCTGGTAAGCGGATTGCTCCTCTTCCGTCCGGGTGATAGCCTCCTGAAGATTTTGAACAGAGGTTTCCGCGACAGCGGCTTTCTTTTCGGCCTCGAACTGGGTCTGCTGGACCTGCTGGACTTTTCCTCGCAGGGATTCCATGGCCAGCTTTTTTCCAGCAAATTTATTTTTGGCCTCCTCGGACCATATTCTGGACTGCTGTAGGGATTCGCTCAATCCTTGCAGTATTTCCTCCTGTTCCCTGTGACGCGCCCGGGTCGTTTCTGCCTGACCTTCCAGGTCCTTCAGCAGCAGTGCGGCCTGGTCCAGAACCTGGAGTAAATGATTTTCCCTTTCCCGCATGTAGGAAATCTGCTGGGAGGCAAGGTTCTTTTCCTCCTCCCGGCTTCGGATTACCGATACCAGTTCATTGAACTGTTTCTGGGTCAGTTGCAGCTCCCTTTCCCTTTCGATGAGCAGTAACCGGTCCCGCTCGATGGCCGCCTCGGCCTGGGCGATCCCGGCATCCAGGGCGGTTTTCCGGGTGAGTTCAGCCTCCTGCTGGCCAGTCAAATCCTGATAGGTCAGGTTGAACCCTTCCAAGGAGGCCTTGGCCAATTCAATACTGAGATCCCGGTATTCCTTCTTGATGTCGTTGTAACGTTGGGCCTTTTTGGCCTGGCTTTCCAGGGTTTTGAGATTATTTCCGATCTCGAAAAGCAGGTCCTCGATCCGGTTGAGATCCGCCTGGGTGGCTTCGAGCTTCAGGGCAGCTTCCTTGCGGCGGGTCTTATAAACTGAAATGCCGGCCGCCTGTTCGAGCATCCGGCGCCGGCTTCCGTCCTTGTCCTTGATCAGGTCCTCCACCATGTTGGCCTCGATGATGGAATAGGAGTCCGAAGTCACCCCCGTGTCCATGAACAGGTTATGAATGTCCTTGAGCCGGCAGACCACATCATTGAGCCGGTACTCGCTTTCCCCGTTCTTGAAGAACTTCCGGGTGATGGTCACCGTGGAGAATTCCGTGGGAAGGACATTGCGGGTGTTATCAAAAGTGAGGGAAACTTCGGCCAATCCGCTGGCCGAGCGATTTTTCGATCCGTTGAAGACCAGTCCTTCCAGGTTCTCTGACCTCAGCTGGCTGATCCGGTGTTCCCCGATCACCCAGCGGATGGAATCCACGATATTGCTTTTTCCGCATCCGTTAGGGCCCACCACCCCGGTAACCCGTTCATCGAAATGGATCACGGTCCGGTCGGCGAAGCTTTTAAAGCCCTTGATTTCCAATGTCTTTAGACGCACCTTTCAGAGGATTTAAACCGCAGGGATAACGAACAAACAGGATGCGGCATTGTAAAATAGCGAATATAATCCCGTATCATTCAGGTATTTGTCCACAATTGTGGAAAAGCGGCAGGTCTTTTTCTTCCGGTTCAGGCAGTTTCGGTGATGATTGTAAACTGGTGGCCCAGGGGGTCGAGTTCCCGGTAGAGGGTATCGAAGAACAGCGGGCCGTAGTGGCAATAGAAGGGAATGAAATTTTCCTTCCGTTCCTGCAGGGAATGGCCCGGGAAAAGTTTTTCTTTCAGGCCCCTGATCTGGGCGACCTGGATCCCCATCTTTTTCTTTTGGGCCCGCAGGAACTTTTCTGCGATCCGGTCCAGCAGATGCCGGGCTTTGGTCAGGTGCGCCTTCACGGATTCCACCAGAGTTGGGTCGAGGGCGCCGGCCTGGTCCTCCAGGCCGGCGAATATCTGTTCCAGGGCGGCTTTGGATCCTGCCAGGGAAAGGTCAGCCTGGGCATGGACCTTGACGTAATCTGCGACCACCTGTTCCGGTCCTGCGAAGAGCGCGGTGGGTGAAATTCCGAGTTTTTCCATTTTCTGATGAGCGGCATGGTCCACCCAGAGCACCGAATTGCGCAAGATCAGGGCAGGATAAGAAACTCCCAGGTTTTCAAAAAGACCCCGAAGTTCCAGCCAGTAGGATAATTCCCCTCCCCCGCCGATAAAGGCCAGGTTGGGAAGGATGCTTTCCTGCAGAACCCCCCTGAGGATGACATTCGGGCTGAATCGTTCCGGATGGTGTTCCAGTTCCAGCTCCAACTGGGATTTGTCCCAGGAAATCCCCGTATTGAGGACCTCCCATTTTTCCCCGGACCGGACGATCCTTTCCCGGCTTTCGTAACCCAGATAAAACAGGTTGATCTCCCTGGGATTCGCCTGGACCTTATAGCGGGTAGAAAGTCTGCTTGCAGTCTCTGCGACCAGGGGGGCGCTGACCGATTGGAACAATTCCGCGCGGAGCACTGGGGTAATCTTCTTTTTGAATCCGGGACGGTCCGGGATCAGGACAACCAGACCCGATTTTCCAAAAAGGGCATGGACCAGGGCCAGAGTACCCTGCTGAAGCGTCGGGTGGGACCGGTAGGCCGATTCCAGGATTTCCTGGAGCTGATCACTAAAGGGTTGGCCGGAAACTGCCTCCCGGATTTGTTCCAGCTGGGTTTCCAGGCCTTCAGGAGCCATTCGGCCTACGGCTCCTTTTTGGTCCGTATTCCAAATGATGGTCTTCCCATCCAGCTGGATCCGGTTGAGTTCCTCCAAGTCCGCATCCTCGCTGCCCATATAATAAACCGGAACAAATTGGTAGGCCGGGTACCGGGCCTGGAGCTGGTCGGCCACTTTGATGGTCTGGATCAGCTTGTATACGAAATAGAGGTAGCCCGTAAAAAGGTTGGGTTGGTGGGCCGTGCAAACCGTAAAGGAATTATCCTTTCGAAGCCACCCGATCCGGTCCAGGACTGCCCGGGAATCCGGCAATCCCTGATATTGTTTTTCCAGCTCGCCTGCCAGAAGTTCCCGGTCGACCGGAAAGAGTTTTCTGTTATCAATAATTTTTTGAAAATCAAGATTTTGTGGGTCATAACGGTAAAAAGGCTTTAAATCAGCCTTCCCGGAAAGGTAATCCAGAACCAGGGGAGTGAAATGGCCGGTAAGCGAATACGGAACTTGAGTGGATCGAAACGGCATCTGGGTCAAAAATCAAGGGGTAAGGGAATGAGCAACCTGTTTATACCGCCACAGCCTCCAGGTCATATTCGTAGGCCCTGACGATTTTCACCCGGGTGAAATCCCCGATTTCCAGGGGATGGTCGCTTTGAACGATTACTTCATTATCCACCTCCACCGAATCGAATTCGGTCCTGCCAATATACCTTCCGGCTTCCAGGCGGTCCAGGAGCACCGGAAATTCGCACCCCACTTTTTCGAGGTTTTTGCTGTAGGAGATTTCCCGCTGGACCTCCATGATCTCTTCCGCCCGCGCCTGCTTTTCATCCTGGGAAATATCATCCTTCAAATCGAATGCGGAAGTTCCTTCCTCATGGGAATAGGTGAAAATTCCCACCCGGTCCAGCCGGACTTCAGCCAGAAAATCCTTGAGCTCCTCCACGTCCTTTCTCGTTTCGCCGGGGAAGCCTGCAATAAGCGTGGTTCGAAGGCAGATTCCGGGGATCTGCCTTCGAATGGCTGCAATCAGATCCAGGATCTCTTTCCTGGTGATGGAACGGTGCATACGCGATAACACCGGGTCGCTGATATGCTGCAGGGGCATATCCAGGTATTTACAGATGTTCTTCCGGGCGGCGATCACCTCAATCACGTCCATGGGGAAATTACGGGGATAGGCATAGTGCAGCCGGATCCACCGGAGGCCTTCAATCTCAGACAAGCGCTCCAGCAGGATGGAGAGTGCCCTGGTTTTATAGAGATCCAGTCCGTAATAAGTCAGTTCCTGGGCGATGAGCAGGATCTCCTTCACCCCGGAGGCGACCATCCTTTCCGCTTCCGAAAGGATTTGTCCTATGGGCCTGGAGGCATGTTTTCCCCGCATCAAGGGGATGGCGCAGAAAGCAC
The DNA here is from genome assembly GCA_035531415.1 of Chitinophagaceae bacterium. GTDB lineage: Bacteria > Bacteroidota > Bacteroidia > Chitinophagales > Chitinophagaceae > JANWKA01. Next base: position 1,554 of record DATKSX010000007.1, on the reverse strand, counting down.
AGGTGCGGTTACAGCCTTCAGAGATTTTCAGATAAGCATAATGGGAAGGAGTTACCGAAAGCCTTTCCCCTACCAGGTCCTTTTTATAATCGGCCTGCAGGCGGGAAAGCAGCATCGGCATTTCCAGGGCGGTAAACCATCCGTCCACCTCGGGGATCTCCAGGGCCAGCTCCCTGCGGTAACGGGCGCTGAGGCAACCGGTAACAAAAACCTTTTGGAGTTTTCCCCGCTTTTTAAGGCTGACCTGACCCAGGATGGTTTCAATGGATTCCTCTTTCGCGCTTTCAATAAAGCCGCAGGTATTGACAATGGAAATATTGGGGTCGTCATCCCGGGATTCATGGGCGGTTGCAAGACCGTTGGCCCTGAGCTGGCCTCCCAGCATTTCACTGTCCACGAGGTTTTTGGAACATCCCAGGGTGATAATATTGATCCGGTTGGGTCCTTGCGCCTTCGTTTTCATGGTCTGTTGCCGGTCCGGGACCGGATTCCAGGCCGCAAAGTTAGGTTAAATTCAGGGTCGTCCGGTTGAAAATACGGGAATGGGTCATAGGGGAATCCGGTACCCTGCAGAAAGCCCCAGGGATTGGTTGAAAAGCTCAGGTTTCCCCTGGGGGGCATTCCTGGGTCCGATGGTAGGAAGGCTTCTTTCCCAATCCAGTTCCAGGAAGAATTCGCCGGAACTCCCCAAATGATGCTGCCAGCCGATTGCCCCGGTGTAACCGTAATCATCCAGGTTGTAATCCGAAGTTATGGGATTGGAATATTTGGATTGATATCCGGAACCCTTGAAGCTGCCTCTCTGTTCCGCCGAAATGAGCCTCCCGTAATAGGCGCCTACCTGGAGATATATTGGCCATTTGCGGGCCGGAAACCATTGGATCTTTAGAGGTAGGGTAAGATAATTCAGGGCGAAAACGGATTTGCCGAGGGCAGCCACCTCCTGGGTATTGTAGGCACCCGCCGGAAAATAACTCTCCAGCCTAACCGCCCCTCCTTTGGCCTCGAGGTTCAACCCCAGGCTGAATCGAATCTTTGGGGAAAGCCGGTAGGCTATACCCAATCCCCCCTGCCATCCTACCCGGGGCTTTTGGCCTCCAAATCCGGAATTACCCAGGCCGCTGTTATCTCCCTGGCTGCCTACTGCTGCCCCATTCTGGGAACTGCTTCCGGCCATATTGGAGCCATTGTACCCGCCCCGGATAAATACACTCCAATGAGCACTGTCCTGGCCAACAGCACCAATCGCAAGGCTCAGCCAAACCGGAACGATCAGGAAAAATTTAAAGGGATGCATGCTTTGGATTTAGGGTTAAGACAGGAATGAGGCTTCAAAAGTTGCATGAGGTGGAAAATTCAGGTTTTTTTTTCTTCCAGCAACAGCGGGAGCAATATTTCCATTCCGGCGGTCGCCGACTGCTCCAGGACAAACAGGTTCGACAAGGAAGGAAGATCCGGGATTTTGCGGTCGATGACATATTTCGGCACCCCGGGAGCCACATTGCGGATCAGGCCAGCGGCCGGATAAACCTGAAGTGAAGATCCCACCAGGAC
>DATKSX010000006.1:0-2694 GCA_035531415.1 Chitinophagaceae bacterium | reverse complement strand
ATGGTTCGATATCATGCATAACCCATCACCCTTTGGTCCCGGCAGGCCCCCTTCCGGGTCCCGCCTGGACGGCTTTCGAAACACTCCCATATTGAAGCAGCAAATCCTTTGCCTGATTGTAGTCCCCCATCCCCAGACCCTCCAGGACCATTTTCACCCCGCGGTCCAGCAGTTTTTCGTTGGTCAACTGCATGTGAACCATTTTGTTATCCTCCACCCGGCCCAGGCGGATCATCAGCACCGTAGAGATCATGTTGAGGACCAGCTTCTGGGCGGTGCCGCTTTTCATCCGCGTGCTTCCGGTCACGAATTCCGGTCCGACCACCACTTCAATGGGGTAGTCCGCCTGCTCCGTAACCGGAGATCCGGGATTGCAGGTGATGCAACCGGTGAGGATGCCCGCCTTCCTGCAGGCCGCCAGGGCTCCGACCACATATGGGGTCGTGCCGGATGCTGCGATGCCTACCACGGCATCCCGGGTGCTGACCTCCTGTAGCTGGAGGTCCTTCCATCCCTGGAGGCGGTCGTCTTCCGCGAATTCCACGGCTTTGCGGATGGCCCTGTCCCCCCCGGCCATCAAGCCGACGACCAGTCCCTCGGGAACCCCGAAAGTCGGTGGGCATTCCGAGGCGTCCAGGATTCCAAGCCTGCCGCTGGTTCCCGCCCCGATATAAAATAACCTTCCTCCCGCAAGCATCCGGTCCGCCACCGCCTGGACCAGGGGTGCGATGGCCGGAATGGACCTGCGGACCGCTTCAGGGACCCTCCCATCTTCCTCGTTGATCAGGGAAAGGAGCTGTTGGACCCCCATCGCTTCCAAATGCCTGTACCGGGAGGGGCTTTCCGTTATCTTCTCAAATGGGATCATGGTCAATGGCTTCAGAAGCGGTGAAAAAGGACCAACCCATCCATGGGCCTGCGCAGGATCCGCCCGAACTGCAGTTCGTACACCCGGCAAAGCTCTTCCAAAACATCCCGGAACATCCAGGCGATGGTCCCCGCAAAGTGGATGGGCACCTTCCAGCTTTCCCGGTATTTGTAAATATGGTTATAGAAGAAATCGTGGAGTCCGTCCTCGAGGATATTCTCCACCATGAAATGGCCCCGGTTCTCCATCAGAAAGGAAGCAAAAGAAGCCAGGTAGCGGTTGGGGAACGGCTTTTTATACACCTGGTCCAGGATCTCATGGGGGGTGGAATGGAACTGCTGGTCGAACCGGTCCGAGAGATCGGACTCAAAAGTGTGGTATAGGTAATGCTGCAGCACTTTTTTCCCAAAATAGGCTCCGCTGCCTTCGTCTCCCAGGATGAATCCCAACCCCGGATTGTTCTTCACGATCCGTTTCCCGTTATAGTAACAGGAATTGGAACCGGTGCCCAGAATGCAGGCAATGCCTTTTTCATTCCCGCAAAGGGCCCTGGCCGCTCCCATCAGGTCATGGGTCACCTGGATTGCTGCCCCGGGAAAAACTTCGGAGAAAATCTTTTTGATGATCCGGACATTGGAAGGGTTGGCGCAACCCGTCCCGTAATAATCAATCTCCGCCTCGGCGGCCTTTCTCCTGATGCTTCCCCTCAACTCCTTTTCCAGGACCTCGCGAATCTGGGCACCCGTCTGGAAATAGGGGCTGATCCCCTGGGTGGAAGCATGCATTTTACCTTGGGCTGACATCAGGCACCAGTCGGTTTTGGTCGATCCGCTATCGACGATCAGTTTAACTTTCCTTTTCATAATCCTTCCCAATCCGGTTTCCATTCAAGACAGAGCCTGATTTTCCATATTTTTGTCCCAATTTAACAAGAAAGCCGCAGGGAGTGAAATCCCACCATGATCCCTGGTCCGGCCTGCCACAAAACGTTTATAACGAATCCTTGCGCCGTGTCTTCCAATAGAAAAAAGTACAGCGTGTTCTTCCCGCTGCTCTTCTCCATCGTGCTTGCCCTGGGTATGTACCTGGGCTTCAAACTCCGGGACAATGCCGGACCCGGGTATAATATCCTGATCCATGGGTCTGGAGGGGGAACGCTGCAGGAGATCCTGGACCTGATCCGGGTGAAGTATGTCGATACGATGGACCAGGCGAGCCTCAACTCGGATGCGATCAACGGCATCCTCTCCCATCTGGACCCCCATTCCGTTTATATTCCGCCCGAGGATCTGGAGGGGGTCAACGATGACCTGGAGGGAGATTTCGAGGGGATTGGGGTGGAGTTCACCATGGTCCGTGATACCGTGAACATCGTGTCTGTCCTTCCAAACGGCCCTTCGGCCTCCGCAGGTCTTCTTTTGGGGGACCAGATCCTGAAAATCAATGATTCCGTGGTATGCGGGGTGCATACCTCCCTGGACCGGATCAGGGAACTCCTCCGGGGTTCTTCCGGGACCATGGCCGGTCTGCTGGTACGCAGAAACGGAAAACTGCTGGAGTTTTCCGTCCGGCGGGGAATGGTCCAAATCCAAAGCATCGACGCGAGCTACATGATCACCCCGGATATCGGCTATATCCGGATCAACCGTTTCGCGGACAATACCTACCGGGAATTCATGCAGGCCATCACGCCCCTTAAAGCGTCGGGGATGAAGAAACTGATCATCGACCTGAGGCAGAACCCGGGCGGATTCCTGGAAGCAGCCACCGCGGTGGCCGATGAACTGCTGGACGACCACAAGCTGATCGTGTATACCGAAGGAAAA
>DATKSX010000005.1:0-2559 GCA_035531415.1 Chitinophagaceae bacterium | reverse complement strand
AAGGTGAGGTAAATTAAATTCCCGCTTAATTCATCGATGGTCCGGCGGAAGAACTCCTCTTCCAGCATGCCGGTCGGCCGGGTGAATGATCTCAGGCCGCTGGGACATTCCGGACAGCGCAGGTTGCAGGAAGTGGTCGGTTCGATGGATACGGCAAGGGGGTAGCCCCACTGTATTGCCTTTCCGGACCATTTGCTCAGGAAAAAACTGGACAGGACCCGGGTCGCGTTCCAGATCCTTGCAGGGGTGAGACGGGAAACCAGGTTGATCGTATCGTCCAGGTTGAAGCGCACCATCCAAAGTTAGTGCTTTGGGATTGCTGAGGATAATTTTGATACTTTGTAAAAAAAACAGCATTGGCCCGCAGAAAGAAGGCCCGGTTTCAACGGTACAGGTTATGGATCGCCCTGGGCATGCTGGCAGTTGCTTTTGGGTGCTGGCTCTATTACCTGCACCATGAGGTCCGTTTCGTGTATACTGACGCATTCGGAATCGGAATTCCGAGCGATTTTTCCATTCAGGGAATTGATATCTCCAGATACCAGGGGCATATTGACTGGGGCCAGGTCAGGGCTATGCATGCAGACACGGTCCATATCAGTTTTGTTTTTATCAAGGCTACTGAAGGGATCAGCGGCCAGGACGGTAGGTTCCGTCAAAACTGGATTTCCGCACGCAAGACAGGCCTGATCTGCGGAGCTTACCATTTTTTCTATTCCACGAGGGACCCCATCCTGCAGGCAAAGAATTTCGAGGACCAGGTCCACCTCAACCCGGGAGACCTTCCACCCGTTTTGGATATCGAAGTGTCCAACGATCAGCCCGACAGTGCCATCCGCAGCAGCGCAATGAGCTGGCTCAGGGAAATTCAGAAACATTATGGGGTGACCCCGATGATTTATACCAATGTCCGTTTCTATGACCGGCACCTCGGCCCGGAATTCGACCGGTATCCCCTATGGGTCTCTCATTTTTTCGCCGCCTGGCTTCCCAACCCGGGAAGGCAATGGACCTTCTGGCAGCACAGCCAGGGCGGCCATGTCAATGGAATTTCCGCACCGGTGGATTTTAATGTGTTCAACGGGGATTCCCTGGACCTCCGCAATTTATGCTTACCTTAATAATGGTTTTTCATGCAGGACGGACCGCACGACAGTTTTGATCCAGAGCTCAAGAAACAATTTTCCAGGATCGTGATCTCCCTATTCTCCGGGATGGTCTTTTTGGTCGTCAATTCTATTTTGGGAGTGGTGCTCGACCTGGGGTTCTGGGATAATCCGGGGATTCCCGGATGGTTGCATATTATTTTCTACCTCTGGCTCAGCTTCAGCTTCTACCTGCTGTTCCGGTTCCTGAAAAGGCTCTGGGGCAGATAGCCCGGATCCTTCCAAAACCCGGGGATGACGGTCCTGGAGGAAGCCCCTGGCGGGAAGAGTTTCCACCCCTCGCCAAAATGGAATTACCTTTGGACCGTTCCCCGGCAGACCAATTCAACCCTTCCGGATTACCTGATTCCCATCCCATGCCTCCATTTAAAAGACCCCGCGGTTCCGGTAATTCCGGGAAGTCAGGCCGGCCTCCTGCGGGCAGGGGGAAGAGCAATCCTCCCGGTACCGGGGGATTCAGGCCGCGGAAAGGCCCCTCCGGGCCCCCTCACCGCAAGCCTTTTTCCGGGCGGAAAAAGGAAGGCCGGGGGGCGGAGGACCAGGATCATCCCGATCCAGGCTCCCTGAGACCCTTCCGGGAACACGCGGCTGCAGGAAAAGTTTCCCGGGACATGCCCCTCAATAAGTTCATCGCTCAATGCGGCATTTCATCCAGGCGCAAAGCCGCCGATCTGGTCAAGGAAGGAAAGGTCACGGTGGATGGGGTCCCCGTCACGGAGCCAGCCACCCGCGTGACCGGGAGGGAAGAGATCACCCTGGAGGGCAAAAGGATCAGGCCCCACGCAGAGATGGTTTATGTTCTTTTGAACAAGCCCAGGGGATACATCACGTCCCTGGAGGATCCCCAGGGCAGGAAAACCGTCATGGAACTGGTACGTGGGGCAGCCAATACAAGAATTTATCCGGTGGGACGCCTCGACCGCAATACCTCCGGACTGCTGCTGCTGACCAACGACGGGGAGCTGGCCCAAAAACTGGCCCATCCGAGTTTTGAGGCTAAAAAGGTTTACCAGGTGACCCTGGATAAACCCCTGACCCAGGAAGATTACCGAAAAATACTGACTGGGGTGGAGCTGGAGGATGGGTTGGCTTCGGTGGATGCCATGGAATACCTGGATGCCAAAGATGGCCGGGAACTGGGTCTGGAGATCCACCTCGGCAGGAACCGCATCGTCCGGAGGATCTTCGAGCACCTGGGCTACAATGTGGAAAAGCTCGACCGGGTGATGTATGCAGGCCTGACCAAAAAGCAGCTGCCCCGGGGGACCTGGCGCCTGCTCGGCGAAAAGGAAGTGATCCTGCTGAAATATTTCAAGTGAACCGGGGATCCCTGATTGAAGGAGATCCCGATCCCCTAATAGCGACCTATGGCTGCCGGCTGGACCCTGGATAA
>DATKSX010000004.1:0-4257 GCA_035531415.1 Chitinophagaceae bacterium | reverse complement strand
GTGGAGATTATACGTTCATTTAATGACTCACGGATCCGCCTTTATATCAATGAAAAAAATGAAGGAATCCCCGCAACCCTTAACAAGGGAATCGCACTGGCGAATTATGAACTGATTGCTCGGATGGACGGTGATGATATCTGCCACCCATTGCGATTAGAAAAACAGGTCGGGTATATGGAATCTCATCCGGAATGCGCAATGGTTTCCAGCTGGGTAAGGCTTATAGATGGGCTTGGGTCTTTTATCCGGGTTGAGGGTACAAAAAGCAAATACCTTTACTATAACCTTTTCTTTGAGTGCTGCATTTTCCACCCCACAGTTATGTTCAGGAAAGAAATGCTGATTAAAGCGGGTAATTACCAATTTCCCTTTGCGGAAGATTACGAGCTTTTCAGGAGAATCAGCCGACATTTTGAAATCGGAGGAATAGATGAGCCTTTGTTGGATTATCGCGTCCATGGCTCAAATACCCATTTGGTAAAGAAAAAGGCCGAATACATGGATTTTACTGAAAAAGTATTACGGGACAATATCGGTTTTTGCTTAGGAGAGGATTTGCGGCTACCCCTTTCCTATCTCAATTGTTATCGATATGATTACGATATGCTTCTTCGCGAAAAAAACCGGAGGTCTATTTATGATTGCCTCAGGGTCCTGGATCGGATTTCAAAAGCTATCATAAATATCCCCAACCCCAATACCAGGAAAGAGGACATTCAATACATGATGCTTTATAAAAAAGACTACATTCTGAACCACCTGGCTAAACATTTGCCGGTTACCGAAAGGCTGTTCATGGCTTTTAAGTTCAAAAATTGGAACCTTCTACCCCATTTTTCGGGAAAAATAAAAATACCTTTATCGGGAAGATTTAAAAAAGCATTTTCTGGACCGCATCCCTGAAATACCACCTATAATTCCCCCCCTGGATGAATCAAAAATTCCCATGCGACCCTTATGGTCGATAATGATCCCTGCCTATAACTGTTCAGCTTTTCTGCCCATGACGCTGGATAGCGTAATTAGGGAAGTGGCAGGCCGGGAAGACGTCCAGGTCGAGGTAATCGATGATTGCAGTCTGGATGGGGATATGGAACAAATCGTCAGGGATCGGGGGCAAGGAAAGATCGGATACTTCCGGCAGGATAGTAACAGGGGAAGCCTTCGGAATTTTGAATGTTGTTTACTCAGGTCAAAAGGAAGCCTCATCCACCTATTACATGGTGATGATTTGATTTTGCCAGGCTTTTACGATAAAATGCAAGTCCTATTTAAAAATTTTCCACAGGCTGGTGCGGCCTTTTGTCGCCATCAATATATTGATGAAAATAATAATGTTTTATATCTTTCCGATTCTGAAAAAGCTGAGGATGGGATATTGGCCAACTGGCTGACCCATCTTTATGAAAGGCAACGGATACAGCCCCCTTCGATTGTAGTGAAACGTGCCGTTTATGAAAACTTGGGCAGTTTTTTTGCAGTAGAATATGGGGAAGATTGGGAAATGTGGCTTCGTATTGCGGCCCATTTTGCTTTCGCCTACACCCCGGAACCTCTGGCGGCTTACCGCCAGCACTCCGGATCGATCAGCGGAAGGTCCTTCTTAAATGGCCAGAACATCAGGGACCTGAAAAAAGTTATGGATCTGGCCGAAAAATACCTTCCGACATCCCAACGTAAAATGCTGCACAGGAAGACTCGGAAGTTTTATGCAGGGTATGCGCTACGTACCGGCCGAATGCTCTGGCATAATTACCAGGACCGTCAGGCCGCCCGGTCCCAGATCAGGGAAGCATTAGATCTACGTAATACTGCCTGGATGAGAAGGGATTTCTGGAAACTGAAAATTAAGATGGCCCTCAATATCCCATGAAGAACGGATTTACCATTATTATCTGTTGCTATAACAGCGCGGAGCGCCTGAGCCCGACCCTGAAATATATTTCCAGGTTACAAAATCCGGATAACCGGGGGGTTGAGGTAATGGTAATCGATAATGCGTCCACCGACGAAACGGCTATAGTGGCGAAAAACCTTTGGGAATCCCTTTCCACCCCTTTCCCCCTGAGGATTTTATCGGAACCAGTTTCGGGGTTATCCAACGCCAGAATGCTCGGCATCCTAAACGCAACCTTTGAATACCTGATTTTTTGCGATGATGACAACTGGCTGGAAGAAGGCTACCTGACCCAGGCAGCGAAAATTCTGGATTCCCATCCTTCAATTGGAATGCTGGGGGGGGTTGGTCATGGATATTCGGAGGCTGTAATTCCCCCCTGGAGCGATGCATTCCAGATTTATGGCTGCGGGCCCCAGGCTCCTGTTTCCGGAGAAGTAGAAGTGCTTTACGGGGCAGGCGTTATCCTAAGGAAATCCGCATTTCATAAATTGATCCAAGCCAGTTACCACTTCATCCTGCCGGACCGGAAAAAGTATTATTTGTCCTCAGGTGGGGATTATGAATTATCCTACGCCATCCGTCTGGCAGGTTATCAATTATGGTATCAGGATACCATGAGTTTCCTCCATTTTCTTCCGGTAGAACGGTTCACCTCGGACTATGTGATGAGATTTATCCGAGAAAGCACGGGAGCCTTAAACATACTGAACACCTATTTGCTTTTTATCCGGGGAAAAGCGGAAAGGAAATTATATTTTTATCTCAATTTGATTTTTGAAATTCTCCACCATGGGGTACTTTTATCTACCCGCCTGATCGGGGGACTGGTTAGTCCCCGGAAAGGAAAGGAGCTTCCATCCCGGTACGCCATCCAATATCATAAATACCGGCTGATCCATTCCCTTAAATTCCTTTTCAATGCGGAAAAAACCTATCAGTATATTAATTCCATTAAGCTGAAATTGAGCCTGGAATCCAATTCCAAGGGACAACCTAACCTCCTGGTTTCAAAAAATCTTATTTCAGAATAGACTCTTTGGAAGGGTCCGGTTACAGAGTCAACCTCTTCTTCCGGATACAAAGAGCATTTCATAGAGCAGGATGAGCCCGGTGCTGACCACGACGGAAAGCAGGATTTTGAGCAGCAGGTAGAAGAATCCGGCAAAGCCGAAAACCTCCAGAGTGAAATACACTGCATGGTGGATGGATACCAGGACCAGGGTATATACTGAGAACTGCGCCCCGCCCATGGTCCGGAAGGAGGGTGCCTTCTGGACCATTTCAAACCCACCCTGGGGTGCCAGGATATTGATGATGAATGGTCTCAGATAGGCGATCAGGACGCAGGCGATGGCATGCATTCCCATGGTGTTCATGAAGGCGTCCATGGTCAGACCCAGGGCCAGTCCCCAGAGGATCAGCACGGGTCGCTGGATCCGGAACGGGAGGACCAGGATAAAGACCAGGTAGATATAGGGATTGACGATCTGATGGATCAGGATCCGGTTCAGGACGAACACCTGAAGCAGGATCAGCAGGATGAACCGGAAGATATTTTTAAATAGCTCGCTCATGGGGTTACGGTGGATTCGAGCTTGTTTTTTTCATCGCCCCTGAGGTCCCGGATCACATATACATATTGGAGGTTGTAAAAATTAGTGGCGAACCGGATCCGGATCGTGTGGAAATTGCTGGAAGGATCATCCGTGATCCGGTCCACATACCCGACCGGGAGGCTGGCTGGAAATAGGGTGGAGAAACCGCTCGTGACCACCGCATCTCCGATTTTCACCCTCGCGCTCCTGGGAATGTCTTTGAGGATCCCGTGAGCGCCATCCATCATCGGGCTCCAGATCACGGACCCGGTATACCCGCTGTCTACCCGGGCGCTGATGCTGGTCTGCTTATTGAGCAGGGACATGACTACCGCATAATTGGCACTCACGCTTCGGACAATCCCGGCAACTCCTGAGGGGCTGATCACTCCCATATTGGGAAACACCTGCTGGTTCCTTCCCCGGTGGATCGTAATATAATTGTTTGCGTTGTTCAGGCTGTTGTTCACCACCTTGGCGGGCAGCCAGATGAATTTCCTCCCCAGGCCGGTATCGGAGACCACGAGCTTTCCGGTGTCGGTCCGGTCATAATCAGAAAGCAGATCGTTGCGCAGGCGGGCATTCTCCCGCACCAGGCTGTCATTGGTGGATTTTAGCTGGAAATAATACTGGATATCGTTGTATTTCTGGTAAAGCTTCCCGGTGACAGCGTTGGCTGAATTGAGAAAAGAGGAACGCTGGAAACTATTGTCCCTCAGAAAGATGGTAAAACAGACAATTTCTATAAAGATGAAGAAA
>DATKSX010000003.1:0-9022 GCA_035531415.1 Chitinophagaceae bacterium | reverse complement strand
TTAAAAACAGGGGCAGGCAGCTCCGAAGTGCCCGTGGAGCAGCGGCGGTTACGCCGGGCAATGAAGCGGGAAAGTATACTCCCACAAAGTATATAATTGCCTAGCAATATTGGAAGCCCGGCCAAAAAAAAACTACCCAATGGGGGGATTTCCGTTCTGCCAAGGGCATCCTATCTTTGACGACCTCAATTCAAAGCCCCACCATGGAACAGAAGAACCCTCCCCTGACCAGTTATCCCAAAGACAAGATCCGGGTTCTTTTGCTTGAAAATATCAGCGATACCGCGGCCCAGGCCTTTGTGGATGCGGGATATTCCCAGTTGGAAAGGCTGCCCAAGGCCCTGGGGGAAAAGGCCCTGACCGAGGCCATCCGGGGGATCCACCTTCTGGGCATCCGGTCCAAAACCCATGTAACCGGTCCAGCGCTCGCCGCGGCCCGGAAGCTCCAGGCCATCGGATGTTTCTGTATCGGGATCAACCAGGTCGACCTGAAAGAAGCCCGGGAACATGGCGTAGCGGTGTTCAATGCGCCCTACTCCAACACCCGGTCTGTAGCGGAACTGATCATTGGTCTTTCCATCCTGCTGATCCGGCGCATCCCGGACAAGAACAAGGCCGCCCATGAGGGCATCTGGCTCAAGGAATCCAAGGGCAGCTATGAGCTTCGGGGCAAAACGATCGGCATTATCGGATATGGCAATATCGGCACCCAGGTCAGCGTACTGGCTGAATCTCTGGGAATGAAAGTGGTTTATCATGACGTGGTCACACGCCTCCCTCTGGGCAACGCCAGCCCCTGCAAGACCCTGGAGGAATTACTTTCCCAGTCCGACCTGATCACCCTCCATGTTCCGGGGATCAAAACCACCCGCAACCTGATCCAAGAAAACACCCTGCAATGGGCCAAACCCGGGGCCATCCTGCTGAATTATTCCAGGGGCGATGTGGTGGACCTGGATGCACTTTCCCGTGCGCTCCGGGAAGGGAGGCTTTCCGGGGCGGCGGTGGATGTCTACCCTGATGAGCCGGAAAAGAACGGGGCGGCTTTTTCCTGCCCCCTTCAGGGCTTGTCCAATGTAATTTTAACTCCGCACATCGGAGGGTCTACGGAGGAGGCGCAGTTCAATATCGGGTTGGATGTGAGCGGGAAAATGCTCAACTACCTGGAGACCGGATCCAGCTATGGCTCCCATACCGTTCCGGACCTTTCGGTGCCAGTGATGGAAAACACCCACCGCATCCTGCATATCCACAACAATGTCCCCGGCGTGCTTTCCGAAATCAACCAAAGCCTCTCGGCCCATAAGATCAATATCCTGGGACAATACCTGAAAACCAATGAGCAGATTGGTTATGTGGTCCTGGACGTGGACCGGTCCCTTTCCACCGAGGCTTTCGACTTGCTCCGGAAGGTCCGCCATACCATCAAGACCCGGCTCCTGTATTGATCCTGGGGGATCTACTTTCCGTTCTTTGCGGGTAATGGCTGCCATTGGTCCGCATACCGGATCACGGGGCGGGACCTTTTCAGGTCCAGGGGAAGCCAGAGGTATCGGGAATTGCGAAGATCCGTTTTGTTCCACCGGTCGGCCGCAAACAGGAATTTCCCCGGCCTTCCCGGGAGGGGCAACACATAGGAACTCTGGGCGAAATAGGTCAGCGCAGAATCCTTTCCTAGGCAGGGGTTGCCCTGTTGTTTCCATTCCCCCATCATCTGGTCGCTTTCGGCCCAGGCCGCCGCGTTGGGATCCCACCCGGAACAAAGTGAAGTGATCAGATAATATTTTCCCGCCCAGAAAAAAACAGCCGGGGCTTCCCTTTTCAGCCCAACCAGGATCCTGCGAAATCCCGGGGCGGGGCGCAAATAATCCGAGGTAAGGGGCTGGACATGCAGGGTGGTGTTGTTCTCCGAGGAAAAGACCAGGTATGCCTTCCCGTCCCGGTCCTCAAACAGGGTCAGGTCCCGGGATTCGGCGCCGTTGGGCCGGCAGCTTCCCAGGTAATGGAAGGGTCCTTCCGGATGGTCGCTAACTGCAACCCCCGCCCTTGCCTCATGATAGGTCTTGTCATCCACATGCATCCACAGGACAAACTTCCCCGTCCTTCGATTAAAGACCACTTTCGGCCTTTCGATCACCTTTCCGGTATCCAGATCGCTGGAGGGATCGTGCACCGTGGCAAGGGCAACGCCCCGGTAGGTCCAGTGCACCAGGTCGGGAGAGCTGTAACAGGATACCCCTCCCGCAGGGACGCGGTAACAATCCCATTTTTGCCCCCCGACCCGCCAGGTCGGGGCAGCCTTGATCTCTCCATAGAGGTAGAAGACTCCCTGGTAATACATCAGGCCTGCCCCGTGGGCATCCAGGGGGATGCCCCGGTTATCCTTCCAGGGCTGCCCGGCATTATCGATCTGGCCGCCCGGATCGCCCGGAGGGATTGCCTGGCCCCGGCAGGTCATTGCAAACAGGGTCAACACTGCGGCCAAAGCGGTTAAGCAGGCTCCTTTCCGCGAAAAATCCGGAGATCCGGTCATGGAATCAAAGATAGTTCCCCGCCGGTTGTTTCCACCCGGTTGGCAACCGGAACCTATCTTTGCGGATCATGGAAAGGACCTTCCGACAGCCGAAAAAATCCAGCATGGTCATCGGCCGGCAACCGGTCATCGAAGCGATCCGTTCCGGCAAAATGCTGGAACGGATCTTTTTGCTGCGCCAGGCCAAGGGTGATCCCATTACCCGGATCCGGGAACTGGCTGCCGAGCATCGAATTCCCATCAGTTTGGTGCCGGATGCCCGGCTGGATGCGATGAGCAGGGGCAATCACCAGGGATGCATTGCGCTGGCCGGCCTGGTTCCCTACCTGGATCTCCAGGATTTGATCAGCTTTGTCCAGGAGCAGGGCAGGACCCCGTTATTGCTGATGGTGGACGGGGTGACCGATGTGCGCAATATCGGTGCCATCGCGCGAAGCGCGCTGTGCTGCGGTGCCGACGCCCTGATCCTGCCCCAAAAGGGAGTGGCCCCCCTCAACGAAGAAGCCATCAAGGCTTCGGCAGGGGCCCTGGAACACCTGCAAGTCTGCCGGGTGGAAGGGCTGGTGGAAGCGGCCCGGACCCTGCACCTGAACGGCATCCGGATCCTGGCTGCGGAAAAAACTTCGGGACCGGCACTTTATGATTGCCCGCTGAACGATCCCCTGGCGGTCATCCTGGGCTCCGAACAGCTGGGCATCCAGCCTGCTTTGCTGAAACTTTCCGATGGCAGTTTCCATATTCCCATGGCCGGGGATTTCGATTCCTTTAATGTATCGGTTGCCGCAGGGATCATCCTTTACGAGATCGGCAAACAGCGGGGATCCGAAAAAAAAATATCCTGAGGACCATGGCCCCAGCCCCATCCATACCCGTCGCCCTGGTGGAATGTCCCCGGGATGCCATGCAGGGTCTGGACCGCCTGGTTCCGGCCGGGGAAAAGATCCGTTACCTCCAGGCCCTGCTCGGAGTAGGTTTTGATACCCTGGACTGCGGAAGTTTTGTTTCCCACCGGTTGATTCCGCAGATGGCCGATACCGCCGAAGTGCTCTCCGGATTGGAGCGGTCCGGTTCTTCCACGAAAATATTGACCATCGTGGCCAACCGGACCGGGATGGAACAAGCCGTGGCCCATCCGGCTGTGGACTGTCTCGGGTATCCTTTTTCGGTCAGTGAAACCTTCCAGCGGCGCAATACCCACCGCGGGATTGCGGAAGCCCTCCGCGACGTGGAGGACCTCCTTTCGATTTGCCGGGAGGCAGGCAAAGAGGCCGTGATTTATATTTCGATGGCTTTCGGCAATCCTTATGGCGATCCCTATGATGAGACCCTGGTCTCAGGCTGGGTAGGCCAACTGGTTGGTCTGGGAGCTGCAACCATATCGTTGGCAGATACGGTCGGCGTTGCCGAACCCGCCGCAATCTCCAGGCTGTTTGGAAGCCTGATTCCGCTGTTTCCCCAAACCCGGTTCGGGGCGCACTTTCATTCGGACTCCCGGGGCTGGCTGGACCGGATCCGGGCCGCCGACGCGGAAGGTTGCTCCCGGTTCGACAGCGCCCTGCTCGGATTCGGGGGATGCCCGATGGCCGCAGACCACCTCGTGGGCAATATTGCCACCGAAAACCTGGTGGAATATTTTGAATCCTCCCACCGGGAAACCGGACTGAACCGGGAAGCCTTTCTCCGGGCCCAAAAGATCGCTACGGAAATTTTCAGGGAGACTTGATATTTTTTGGTTTCCAACCGGCCCATACCATCCATCCGGCAATCGTGAAAAAGGCAGCAGCCCAGACCGGGAGGCTGACCCGGACGGCGGTAAGCAGGCCTGCCAGGATGGGGGGGACTGCCATGGCGATTGCCTGAACGGATTGTCGTATGCCCAGGATCATGCCCTGGTCCCCGGGTCCCCCCTGGCCGGAAACCAGGGCGATCAGGTTGGGGGTATTGATCCCGGTGAACAGGGCGATCAGGGGAACCACCAGGTAGATTCCCCAGGCATGGGAAGGGACCAGCAGCAGGGGATAGCTCAGCGCGCAAAGCAGGGCCGTGATCCAGACCAGTTTCCCGGGCGGGTAGCGCCGGGTCAGGGCCCGGTTGGCGATCCCCTGGGAAAGGGCCAGCCAAAGGCCTGTATAAGCGAACAGGTCGGCGATCCCGGTGGAATTGAATTGGAACCGCTCGATCAAAAAAACCTGGAAGAACTGGGTAAAGAAATTGAACCCGAATACGATCAAAAACATCACCAAAAACAACCGGGTCCATTCCCGGTTGCGGAACACCATCCGGATATTGTTCAGGGAAGCCCCGGCCCGGACCGGGGTCCTGAAGGGCCTGCGAAGGGTTTCGGAAAACAGGATCCGGATCAGCACCAGATTGGCCCCGCACATTGCTGCTGCAAACCAGTAAGGGGTTTCCAGGCTGAACCAGGACACCAGGGTGGAATTCGAAAGGACTCCTCCGATAAAAGGTCCCAGGATGAAACCCAGCCCGAAAGTCATCCCGATCAATCCGAAGTTGCGGGACCGGTCCTTTGGTTCGGTGATATCGGCCACGGCCGACATGGCAATGGAAATATTTCCTCCGGTGAATCCGTCCAACATCCTGCCGGCAAAGCAAAGCCAGAGATTCCGGGTCATGATGGCATAGCCGAAAAGCAGGTATCCCAGGCAGGTTCCCGCCACCGATGCCAGGAAAAGTTTTTTTCTTCCGAACCGGTCGGAAAGAGCGCCCAGGATGGGGGCCCCGAAAAATTGGGCGATCGGGAAACTGCCCAGCAGCAGGCCCAGCCACACCGAACGCCCCGCAGCAGAAGTTGCGGCAGCAAACAGCCCGGAGGAAGGAGACATCAGCAGGGGAGCTGCAATCGGCAGGACCATGCCCACGCCCATCTGGTCGATGAATACCGTCAGGACGATCGCAGATAAAACCCTGTTTTGGCTTCTGGGCATCGGGTTGGGCTGAAACCGGGGTATCCCCGGGGAATTTCAATGCATCCGGTCCCCCCGGGGGGTGAGCCCGGACATGATGGCTGCTTCGGACTGCAGCCAGAACGCCCAACGGGTGGCGACCTTCCCGGCATCCTGGTAGGTTTTGGCCAGGTCCAGGAACAGCCGGTAATGCCCTGCTTCCGAAACCATGAACCGCCGGTAGAATTGCCGGAGATAATCTTCCTGCAGCCCTGCGCTGAGCAGCCGGAACCGTTCGCAGCTGCGGGCTTCAATCAGGCCACAGACCAGGAGCCGGTCCATCAGCTGGTCTTCCCTCGACCCTCCTCGGGCCATATGCTCCCTGAGACCCCGGACATAGGCATCCGTCCGCTGGGGACCGAGCCGGAATCCCCGGGCCTCAATCTCTGCGAGCACCATCCTGAAATGACCCCATTCCTCGGTGACCACCGGAGACAAATCCCGGACCAGCCGCTCTTTATCGGGATATTTCTGGATCAGGGAAATGCATTGGGTCGCCGCTTTCTGTTCGCAGAATGCATGGTCGGTGAGGATCTCTTCCAGGGAAATCCCGGCAAGGTTCACCCACCTGGGATCGGTGGGAAGTTTGAGGCCCAGCAATTTTTTTTGGCCAAAAGTACCCCAATGGCTCCAATTGCGCCAGGGGAGCTACCCGGGAATCTTTTAGATTTGCCCCGGAGACCTTTGGACCATGGCCGCGGAAAAATTTCTGGAAGATTTGCTGCAGGTGCGCAAAGTGGCAGGCAACCTGCGGAGCCTGAAGCTGCCGGGAAATCTGGTGGATTTTTGTTCCAACGATTACCTGGGGATCGCCCGGGACCCCGAGGTTATTCAGGAGATCGCCCGGATGGTCGCAGACCTCCAACTCCCCGCCGGAAGCGGGGGCTCCAGGCTTCTTTCAGGCAATTACCCCCTGATCCGGGAAGCCGAAAAGCAAATCGCCGCATTCCATGATGCCCCTTCCGGCCTGATCTTCAACAGCGGTTACGAGGCCAATTCGGGCCTGTTTTCCTGCGTGGTCCGTAAATCCGATACGGTGGTGCATGACCAGCTGATCCATGCTTCGGTCCGGGATGGGATCCGGCTGAGCGGGGCCCGTTCTTTTTCCTTCCGCCACCAGGATCTTCAGGACCTGGATAAAAAACTCCTTCAGGCTACTGGTGAAAAATTCGTGGCGGTCGAATCGGTCTATTCCATGGACGGGGACCTTTGCCCGCTGGGTGAGGTGGCCGAAATCTGTGATAAAAATGGCGCCCGCCTCATCGTCGATGAAGCTCATGCCACGGGGGTATACGGGAAACAGGGGGAGGGTCTGGTCCAACTGGAAGGGCTCCAATCCTCCTGTTTTGCGCGCATCCATACTTTCGGCAAAGCCCTCGGCTGCCAGGGAGCAATCGTACTGGGGTCGGCTGTCCTGGTGGATTACCTGGTCAATTTCTGTAGGCCCTTCATCTTCACCACCGCCCTGCCTCCCGCGGCAATCGCCGGGGTCCTGACCGCCTACCGGAAATTTCCCCGGGCCGATAGCAGCCGCAAGTCCGTCTTCGCATTGGCAACCCGTTTTCGTTCCTCCGAAGTCCCCTTTCCGCTTGGGGATGGGACGGGGCCGGTCCAGGTGGTGTTCCTTCCGGGCAATGACCGCGCCATCCAAGCCGGCGAATGGCTCCGCAGCAGGGGCCTGGACGTCAGGCCGGTCCTGCATCCGACCGTTCCCCTGGGGTCCGAGCGGCTGAGGATCGTGTTGCACAGCTATAACGATCCTGCCGAAGTCGACCTGCTCACCGGCGCACTCCGGGAATTTCCTGCCTCCCTTCCGGGGTCCTGATTTTTTTGCCTGGGGGAGAAAAAAACAGATTTAAGTGCTTATTTTTCTGGCTTAACCTTCTGCCCAAGTCTTTTCCATGGTTCACCGGATTCAAGCGGTACTGGCAGGTCTGGTGACCCTGGCCCTGGTCATCCTGTTGGGACGCTGGTGGAGCACCTCTTTGCCTCCACTGGGCAGGATTTTCAGTCCTCAGGAAGGGTTCTGGCAGAATGCGGAGCCCGTGAACCGGGATTTTTCAGCACGCCTTACTCTTCCGGAACTTTCAGATTCCGCAACAGTCTGGTTCGACGACCGGCTGGTTCCCCATGTGTTTGCGTCTGATGAAAAAGACCTGTATTTCCTGGAAGGTTATGTCACTGCTGAATTCCGGCTCTGGCAGATGGAGCTTCAGGTGCGCGCAGCCGCGGGCAGGATCTCGGAAATCCTCGGACCGTCCGCGTTAAACTTTGACCGGCTCCAGCGCAGAAAAGGGATGGTGACTGCCGCGCAGGCAACGTGGAACGTGATGGAGCAGGATTCCCTGTCCCGGATGGTTACGGATGCCTACACGGCCGGGGTCAATGCCTGGATCGCCACCCTGGATTATCGCAGGCTGCCCCTGGAATACAAGCTGCTGGGGTACCGGCCTGAGCCCTGGACTTCCTTCAAATGCGCCTTGCTGATCAAATACATGTCGGACATGCTTACGGGCGATGTCAATTCCATTGAAAACACCAATGCACTTCGGATCCTTTCCAGCCACGACTTTTGGGAGATCTACCCGGATTTTTTCCGCAATCTGGATCCCATCGTGCCGAAGGGAACCCGCTTCGATCCCCCTTCCCGGATTTCGAAACCCCCTCCTGGTCAGGCTCCCCTGGCACTTGCAGGGCATCCCGGAAATTATTTCGAGGACCGGCATGATCCCGACAACGGGAGCAACAACTGGGTTGTTGACGGGAAGAAGACCCGGTCCGGAGCCCCCATCCTTTGCAATGATCCGCACCTGGACCTGAACCTTCCTTCCATTTGGTACGAGATCCAGCTTTCCTGCGGGAATATGAACGTTTATGGCGTTTCCCTTCCCGGGGCACCCGGGGTGATCATCGGATTCAATGATTCCATCGCCTTCGGGGAAACCAATGCAGAACGGGACGTCAAGGATTATTTTGCGATCCGTTTCCGGGATGCTACGCGAAGTCAATACCGCTGGAAGAACGGCTGGAAACAGGCCGATCTCCACCTGGAAAAGATCCGGATCCGGGGGCATAAACCCTTTACGGACACCGTCGCCTACACGGTGTTTGGTCCGGTGACCTACGACCCATCTTTTCCCAGCGCAGCTTCCCCCGGGGAATGCCTGGCCTCCCATTGGGTGGGTCTGGATCCCTCCGATGAGGGCAAATGCATTTACCTTTTGAATCATGCCACCGGATATTCCGGATATCTGAACGCCCTCCGGTATTTTCAGAGCCCCGGACAAAACTTCGCATTTGCAGACAAGGCAGGCCAAATCGCCCTCTGGGAGCAGGGAAAATTTCCGCTGTTGTGGAAGGGCCAGGGAAAATTCGTGATGCCAGGCCAGGACAGTTCCTGGGACTGGCAGGGATATATCCCCTACGGGGAAAATCCTCATGTCGTCAATCCGGCAGACGGATTTGTCAGTTCTGCCAACCAGCAGCCAACCGATTCGACCTATCCCTATTATTACAGCGGGGATTT
>DATKSX010000002.1:0-3774 GCA_035531415.1 Chitinophagaceae bacterium | reverse complement strand
TTGCAGTGCCTGGATTACCTTCAGTTCATCGACATTTATCATGAGCGGATCCGGATGTTCCATGTGAAGGATGCAGAATTCCATCCTACCGGCCGCAGCGGAGTTTACGGAGGTTACCAGGCCTGGATCGACCGGCCGGGACGGTTCCGGTCCCTGGGGGACGGGCAGGTGGATTTCAAGGGAATCTTCAGCAAACTGGCCCAATATGATTTCAGCGGCTGGGCGGTGCTCGAATGGGAATGTTGCCTGAAGCATCCCGAAGACGGGGCAAAAGAAGGGGCTCCTTTCATCCGCGACCATATCATCCGGGTTACCGAAAAAGCCTTCGACGATTTCGCAGCGGCAGGATCCGATGAAAAGCTGAACCGAAAAATCCTGGGCCTTTGACCCGGCTCTAAAACCAAAACCAAACCAGACATGATGACCTTAAATGCAATTGTAAAGCCGGCAGGGGCTGTGATCGCCCTGCTGTCTTTCAGCCTGGCCAGCCCGGCCCAGAAATACCAGAACCTTTTCGACGGAAAGGACCTGAAAGGTTGGCACAATTACCTGGGGCGAGGAGTAGATTCCTCCTGGCAGGCCCATGACGGAATTCTGGTACTGGATCATGCCCAGGGCGGCAGGGGAGGGGATATCGTCACCGATGGGGAATATGAAAACTTTGAACTGCAGGTGGACTGGAATATTTCGGAGGGCGGCAACAGCGGGATTATGTTTGACGTGAAGGAGGATCCGAAATACGGAGCCACTTATCTGAGCGGTCCGGAAATGCAGATCCTCGATAATGTCAAGGCCGATGACAATAAACTGCCCAGCCATCTGGCCGGTTCCCTTTATGATCTGATCCCGGCCGATCCGAAGGCAGTGCATCCGGCCGGGCAATGGAACCATGCGGTGATCCGCTTGGACCATGGCCATCTGACCTGCTGGATGAACGGGAAAAAGGTGGTGGAGACCCAGATGTGGACCCCGGGCTGGGACGCGATGGTGGCCAAAAGCAAATTCAGAAAATGGAAGGAATTCGCCACATTCCATAAAGGGCGGATCGCCCTCCAGGATCATGGTGATCCCGTGAAATTCCGAAACATCCGGGTGCGGGAACTTTGAACCTTTCAACGGGTATCTGATAAGTAAAATTATTCTCACCGGCCCGGGAATCTGAGGTTCCGGGCACCATAAGAGTTTTATGAACCTGTTCGGTAAACTGTTCCTTTTTGCTGCTGCAGCCACCTTTCTGGTATCCTGCACCCGGAAACGGGAAGGCCCCCCCCGGGTTTTGGTATTCACGAAAACAGCCGGGTATTACCATAAGTCCATACCGGTTGCGGTCGCCGCCATCCAAAAGCTGGGTGCCGACCATGGTTTTCTGGTAGACACCACTTCAGATGCGACCAAATTCACCGAAGATACCCTGACGCAATATTCCGCCGTCATCTTCGTAAGTACCACCCATGAAGTGCTCGATTACCGCCAACAGGCGGATTTCGAGCGGTACATCCAGGCCGGGGGAGGATATGTGGGGATTCATGCCGCTTCCGACGGGGGTTACCACTGGCCCTGGTATGGGAAGCTGGTGGGGGCCTATTTTACCTCGCACCCAGCCCAGCAAAATGCACGGGTGGTGGTCCAGGACAAGAGCTTTGATGATTTCAAGACGCTTCCGGACCAATGGGTGCGCTGGGACGAATGGTATAATTTCCGCAACATCGATTCCGGCCTGCATGTCCTGCTCACCCTCGATGAATCCTCCTACCATGGCGGAACGGACGGGAAGTTTCACCCGGTGGTATGGTACCATGACTATGACGGGGGCCGGTCTTTCTACATGGAGTTCGGACACACCGATTCCTCCTATTACGAACCCAGGGTGCTCCAGATCCTGCTGGCCGGAATTCAATATGCGATCGGTAAGAACAATGACCTGAATTACCATAAAGCCACCGCCCTGCGGCCCCCGGAGGAGAACCGGTTCTCATCCCAGCTGCTTTCCAGGGGCCTGGATGAGCCTACCCAGATGGCTATCCTTCCCAACCTCGATATTCTGATCTCGGAGCGAAAGGGTCCCATTCTGTATTACCGCAATGGCTCCGATACGGTCACCCAGGTGGACCTGCTGAAGGTATATGATAAGGCCAGCGTTCCCAATGTGAATGCAGAAGAAGGGGTGCTGGGGATCGCGGCTGACCCGGACTATAAGAATAACCATTGGGTCTATGTCTATTATTCCCCTGTCGACAAAATCGTCAACAGGCTTTCTCGGTTTAAGTTCGAGGACGGGAAATGGAACTCCGCATCCGAACAGGTCATCCTGGAAGTGCCCACCCAGCGCCAGATCTGCTGCCACACGGGGGGCTCCATCGCCTTTGATGCCTCCGGCAACCTTTATGTCTCCACCGGGGACAACAGCACCCCCTTTGACGAGACGGATGATTCCGGAAAGGCCTATCCCATCAATTCCCATGGGTATGCGCCCCTCGACGATCGGCCGGGCCACAACCAATTCGATTCCCGGAGGAGTGCGGGAAATACCAATGATCTGCGGGGAAAGATCCTGCGCATCAAGGTGAACGCGGATGGTTCTTATTCCATTCCGGAGGGCAATCTTTTTCCCAAAGGAGAGGCTGGAACCAAGCCGGAGATTTATGTGATGGGAGATAGGAACCCTTACCGGATCTCGGTGGACCAGCACACCGGTTATCTGTATTGGGGGGAAGTGGGTCCTGATGCGGACAATGACAGCCTCCAGACCCACGGGCCCAGGGGCTATGATGAGGTGAACCAGGCGCGGAAGTCCGGGAATTTCGGATGGCCCCTGTTCGTGGGGAACAATTATGCCTACCGGGAATTCAATTATGCCACGGGAGCGGCGCCGGTCCAGTTTGACCCATCCCATCCGGTTAATGATTCCCGCAACAACACCGGCCTTCGAAACCTTCCACCTGCCCAGCCTGCCTTCATTTGGTATCCTTATGCAGTTTCGGATGATTTTCCGATCCTGGGCCAGGGAGGGCGGTGCGCCATGGCAGGGCCCGTCTATTATGCCGAAGATTACCCCAGGGAAACCCGCATGCCGGATTATTACAGCGGGAAACTTTTCATCTACGACTGGGTCCGGGGCTGGATCATGGCAGTGACCATGAACAAAGCAGGCGACCTGCAAACCATCGAACCCTTCATGCCACAAACCAATTTCCATTCCCCGATCGACATCAAGATGGGCCCTGACGGCCATCTCTATGTCCTGGAATACGGCACGGGTTGGTTCACCAAGGATCCCGATGCCGGTCTGTTCCGAATCGATTTCAATCCGGGTAACAGGGCACCGGTCCTGGGGGATTTCAGGGTCCAAAAGCCGGCAGGGGCCTTACCTTTCACGGTCCATGCCTCCGCCGAAGGGACCATGGACCCGGACGGGGATCGCCTGACCTATATCTGGAATTTCGGGTCTGGGAATAAACAGGTCACCCGGTCTCCCGAAGCGGATTACACCTATAATGCCGCCGGAGATTATCCGGTCTCCGTGGAAGTTTCAGACCACAGTGGAGGGAAGGTTACCAGCCAACCGATCGCAGTATATGCGGGCAATGAAATCCCTGAAGTCCGGATTGACCTTTCCGGGAACACCTCATTTTATTTCCCCAATAAGCCTATTTCTTACAAGGTGGAGGTTTCAGACCGGGAGGACGGAAGCTCCGACCAGACCGGATTCGACCTTTCCCGGATTACCATGAAGGCAGATTATATCGAGGGGATGGACCGGGCCGCAATTTCAGC
>DATKSX010000001.1:0-8961 GCA_035531415.1 Chitinophagaceae bacterium | reverse complement strand
CCCAACCTATTTAAATTGCTGCATGTCCACGAGCCTGCGGTAGACCCCACCCAGGGCCATAAGCTCGTCGTGCTTGCCTTGCTCGGCGATTTTACCGTCGGAGATCACGTTGATCTGGTCGGCATGCCGGATGGTGGAAAGGCGGTGGGCGATCACGATGCTGGTCCGGTTTTGCATCAGGTTATAAATGGCATCCTGCACGATGCGCTCGCTTTCGGTATCCAGCGATGAAGTGGCTTCATCCAGGATCAGGATGGGCGGATTCTTCAGCACGGCCCGGGCGATGGTGATGCGCTGCTTTTCCCCCCCGCTCAACTTTACTCCCCGGTCCCCGATATTGGTCTGGTAGCCCTGCTCCTTGCGGATGATGAAATCATGGGCGTTGGCCACTTTTGCGGCGGCAATGATCTGCTCTTCATTCACCCTTCCGGCCCCCAGGGCGATATTGTTGGCGATGGTATCGTTGAACAGGATGGGCTCCTGGGTTACGATTCCCATGAGCCTGCGCACATCGGCCACCCGGTATTCCCGGATATCAATCCCGTCGATCAGCAGGCTGCCCTCGGTCAGGTCGTGGAATCGGGGGATCAGGTCGGCCAGGGTTGACTTCCCTGCCCCGGAGCTGCCCACCAGGGCGATCATCTTCCCCTTGAAGATGGACAGGTTGATCCCGCTCAGCACTTTTTCCCCGCTATAGCTGAACCCGGCGTCGCGGAAGACAATTTCCCGATGGAAGGATTGGAGGGGGAGGGCATCCTCCCGGTCCTTGATGGACTCCTGGCTGTTCAAGATTTTTTCGATGCGGTCCAGGCCTGCCCTCCCTTTCTGGATGTTATACATCGCCGTGGAAAAGGATTTCAGCGGATTGATGATCTGGGAGAAGATGGCAATAAATCCGATGAACTCGCTGGCCGTATCGGTTGTTGCGTCCGGGTGGTTCAGGGCGAGCCTTCCCCCGATGAACAGCACCACGCAAAGCACCACGACCCCCATGAACTCGGACAGCGGGGAGGCCAGGTCCCGTTTGTGGTTGATCCTGTTTTTGATCCGGAAAAGGGCATTGTTTTCCACGGTGAACCGGAGCTGTTGCTGCTTTTCTGCGTTGAATGCCTTGATCACCCGCATGCCGCCCAGGGTTTCATCGATCACCGTCAGAATGGAGCTCAGCTTTTCCTGCCCGATGTTGGAATTCTTGCGCAGGGATTTGCTGATCCTGCCGATCACCAGGGTGGTGAGGGGAAGGAAGACCAGCACCAGGATGGTTAGTTCGGGGCTGATCTTGAACATGACCACCAGGGAGATCAGGACCGTGAAGGGCTCCCGAAAAAAGGATTCCAGAAAGCTCACTATGGAAGTCTCCACCTCCTGGAGGTCGTTGGTCATCCGGCTGATGATATCCCCTTTCCGTTCCTCCGAGAAATACCCGATGGGGAGGGAAAGGACCTTACTGAAGAGGTCGGAACGGATATCGTTGATCACGGCGTTGCGGATGGGGGAGTTCAGGTAAGTGGCAATATAAAGGAACAGATTCTTCAGAAAGATCGCGGTGACCACCACGATGCAGATGAATCCCAGGGCGAATACCTTCCCGTCCGGATGGTTGATGATCAGCTGGGAAATAAAGTAATTGAAGCCCGCGATCAGCCCGTTCACGCTGAAGCCCATGGCAGGCCGGTGGTAGACGAGATTGGTTTTGCCAAAGATCAGGGAAATGAAGGGAATCAGCATGGTCAGGGAGACCAGGGAAAAGAGGATGGCCAGCAGGTTGCAGGCGAAATACACGATGATCAGCCGGACATGTCGCTTCAGGTACCTGAAAATGGGGCGCAAGCTTTTCATCAGGGCAATTGGGATGGTATCAGGCAGTCAGCAAGTCTTCCTAATTGCGTAAATTTACAACATAAATGGCTGCTATGCCGGCCGTCCCCGGCGGCAGGAAACCCGAAGTCCCATATTCTCCAGCATGATCAGCATCATCACCGCAGTGCACGATGGGCTTCCGGTCAACCGGATATTCCAGGAAAACCTGGCCCGATTTACCCGTAACCCCTTTGAGCTGATCATCATCGATAACGCCTCCCGCGACGGTTCGGGTGCTTTTTTTGCCGCAGCCGGGGCCCGCGTGATCACCAATGACCGTAATTTTTCCTATCCTCATTCCCAAAATCAGGGAATCGATGCGGCCCGGTTCGACCTGCTCTGTTTTCTGAACAATGACACCGTGGTGTCACCTGGATGGGATGAACGGCTGATTGCCTCGATGACCCACCATGGGCTGGACCTGGTCTCTGCCTGCGGGGTGGAGCATCTGGAGACAGAAGCGGCCACCCGGAGTTATTCCCGGAAGTGGAAAAGGGTGAAGAACCTGCTCTCAGTGCTGGGGACGGGAACGGCCGGCCTGAAGTCCATGCACCGGATGATGTACGGCGACTGGGAAACTTTCTGTGAAAATCGGTACCAGGAGCACCGTCTGGAGGTGATCGAAGGGATCGTGGGCAATAACGTGATGGTGACCCGCAGGGGAATCCGGATGCTGGGTCCCTGGGATGAGCGGATCCAGGGAGCCGATTTCGACCTGTTCATGAGGGCCAAAAAGCGGTCCGTGGAAAAAGGCGATATCCGGGCCTGTCATATTGCCCTGGACGTTTTCATCCATCATTATATCCGGCTTACCGTTAACCGGGTGGGACGCAAACCCGCCTTTGCCGACGCGGACCGGATGATCCCTTTGGAGGAGAAATGGTCGGATTCCGAGCGGATGCTGCTCCACCCGGACCGGGCCTCCCGGGTCTTACAGCAGCAGCTAAATCACCAGAGTCATGAATGAGACCAAACGACAGAAGCAGGTGTCCCGGCTGCTCCGGGAAGAGATCAGCGATATTTTCAAGAGGCTGGGGCTCAATATCCTGGAAGGTGGGATGATCACCATCACTTCCGTCCAGCTCACGCCAGACCTGCTGGAAGCCCGGATATATCTGAGCGTATTCAACATCCCGGACAAGGCTCGTATCCTGGAGCTGGTCCGGGAAAAAAAGCACGAGATAAAAAGACAGCTGGCAGCACGGGTCAGAAACCAGTTGCGCCGCATTCCGGAAACGGATTATTTCCTGGACGAGACCCTGGACTATGTGTTCAAAATGGAGGAGCTGTTCAAAAAGATCAGGCTCGAGGAAGGGCATGAGCCTGAAGGATCTTCCCTGAGTTAAGTTCCTCCCATGGTCTGGACCTTCGCCTCCCGGTATTTCATCGCCCGTAAATCCACGCAGGCCATCAACATCATTTCCTGGGTTACCGTTTCGGCCATTGCGGTCGGGGCCGCCGCACTGATCATCGTGCTGAGCGTTTTCAACGGATTTCAGGAGCTCGTGCAGTCCCTTTATTCTTCCTTCTATCCCCAGCTGAAAATTTCCCCGGCCCAGGGCAAAACCATGCTGATGACCGATGCCCAACTTCGGGCCGTCCGCACCCTTCCCGGGCTGGCGGGTTTATGCGGCATATTGCAGGAAAAGGCCCTGCTGCGCTATGGGGAGGGCCGCACCATCGCCGTCCTGATGGGGGTGGACCGTGGTTTTTCCCTGGTGACCGGCGTGAAAGGCAGGCTGGACCAGGGGGTCTTCGGCCTCGGCACGCCGGACACCCCGG
Source organism: Chitinophagaceae bacterium (assembly GCA_035531415.1). Lineage (GTDB taxonomy): Bacteria > Bacteroidota > Bacteroidia > Chitinophagales > Chitinophagaceae > JANWKA01. The sequence goes on along the minus strand of DATKSX010000001.1, from coordinate 5,319 downwards.
AATGTGTGGTGGGGGCCGGGATCCAGGACAACCTCGGCATCAATATCCACAAGGGGATCTATCCCCTGACTGCCTATGTCCCGAGACGGGATGCCCCTGAAACCGCCAGCCCCGGGGATGCCCTGAATGCGGGTAACCTGATTCCATCCGGGGTTTTCGCCATCCAGCAGGATTTCGATAACACCTATGTGATCACCAATATCGGATTTGTCCGCAGGCTCGCAGGCCTTTCCCCCGGAGCCCTTTCCTCCATCTACCTCAGCATCCGGGATCCGTCGGCCATGGATGCCTCCGCTGCCCGGCTCCGGGTCCTTATGGGAAAGAATTTTCTGGTGCAAACCCGTTTCCAGCAGAACCAGACCCTCTACCAGGTAATGCAGACCGAAAAATGGGTGGTCTTTGCCATCCTCTCCTTCATCATGGCCATTGCAGCCTTCAACCTGATCGGCTCCCTCTACATGCTGGTAATCGATAAGGCGACCGATATCTCCATCCTCAGGGCCATGGGGGCAACCGGGGGATTGATCCGGAGGATCTTCCTGGTGGAAGGAGTCCTGATTGCCCTGGTGGGAGCCCTGATCGGAGGAACCATTGCCCTGGTCGTCTGCTGGCTCCAGCAGAAATTCGGGATAGTGGGGCTACAGGGAAACTCCTTTATCATCGATAGTTACCCGGTCAGTATGCACCTTCAAGACTTTTTGCTGGTACTGGCCACCATCATCCTGATCGCCCTCGTGGCCTCCCTTTATCCTGCCGGAAGGGCTTCCGCCCAGCAGATCAACCTGAAAGGACCCTGAATATGGACCCTGAAATAATCCATAAGCCCCTGTCTGACAATGGTTAAGCCCCAAGTGAAGGCTTTGCCCATGTCCGTTATTTCATGTAGGTTTGCCCTGGTTCCAAAATTTCCAACCATATGGAGGTAGAACTTGATTTGATCCTGAAGGAAGCGGGCCAAAACATGGAAAAAGCGATCCACTTCCTGGAGACGGAGCTGGGGAAGTTGCGCGCCGGGAAAGCCAATCCCCAGATGCTGGACGGCATCACCGTGGAATATTACGGGTCACATACCCCGCTGAACCAGGTATCCAATGTCAGTGTCACCGATGCCCGGACCATTTCCATTCAGCCCTGGGAAAAAAACATGATCCAGCCTATTGAAAAAGCGATCATCGCGGCCAATATCGGGGTCACCCCCCAAAGCGACGGTCAGCTGATCCGCCTTTTCCTTCCCCCCCTCACCGAGGAAAGAAGGAAAGACCTGGTGAAACGGGTCAACGGCGAGGGAGAACATGCCAAGGTGGCCATCCGGGCCATCCGCAGGGAGGTGATCGAGCACATCAAAAGACTGCAGAAGGACGGATTGAGCGAGGATATTGCCAAAGACTCCGAATCCGAAACCCAGGTGCTCACCGACGGATACATCTCCAAAATCGAAAAGCACTGCGCCTCCAAAGAGAAGGAAATCATGGTAGTTTAGAAAGGATTGGCTTCCGGGTGGGAATGGTGAGTTCCAGGCGGTTTTTGCACATGGTGTATTCCGGCCTGCTGTTGGAACCCACAATCAGCATCCGGCCCGTCATCCACCGGTCCATGAGCCTTTGGTAAAGGCTGATCCCTTCCTGGTCCAGGTTGGTGCAGGGTTCGTCCAGCAGGACCACCGGACAGTCGCAGAAAATGGCCTGGGCGAGCTTAACCCGCTGCCGCATCCCGGAAGAAAAATGGCGGATTTGCAAATCACCCGCATGGGTAAGTCCGATTTCCCGGATCACCGCCTGGGGGTCAAAACCCGAAAGCAGGGGACGGAAATGGTGCTGGAATCCAAAAAACTCCAGAAGGGTAAACTCCTCCACCAGCTCCATGGCAGGGGCGCAAAAGGAAGCATAACGATGGACCTGCTCGGGGTCCACGGCCTCCGCTCCGGCAAAAACCAGGGAACTTCCTTCGCTGGGGGATAACATGCCGCCGATGATCTGAAGCAGGGTGGATTTTCCCGAGCCGTTCGGTCCCAGGATGGCGTAGGAATTACCGGATTCAAATGAGTAAGAAAGGTAGCGCAGGACCCAGTGTTCGTTGAAGCGCTTTCCCAGCCCCACCAGCTCAATCCTCATCCGAATCGCCGCGGTTCTGCCTTCTTTTGATGATGCCCCTTCCGGATTCATGGATGAATTTTAAGATCAGGTTCCTTTCCTCGGTCTCGGGAACCTCGCGTTCAATCAGGTCCAGGGCCTGGGAAGTGTTGTTGCCCTTTACATAGAGGTACCGGTATATGTTGAGGATGGCGTTTATTTTTTCCGGCGGAAAACCCCTTCTTTTCAGCCCTTCGGAGTTAATGCCCGCATAAAGGATCGGGTTACCCGCAGCCTTCACATAGGGAGGGACATCCTTGAAAGCAACCGATCCCCCGCCGATAAAGGCATGGGTTCCAATTTTGACGAACTGATGGAGTCCGGTCATGCCCCCCAGGATCGCATAATCTTCGATTACGGCGTGGCCGGCCACCTGGGCGCAGTTTCCCAGGATGCAATGATTGCCGATGTTGCAGTCATGGGCGATATGAGAATAGGCCATGATCAGGCAGTCGTTTCCCACCCGGGTCACCCATTTATCCTTGGTGCCCCGGTGGATGGTTACGAACTCCCGGATGGTGGTGTTATTTCCGATCTCAACCGTGGAATCCTCCCCGTCGAACTTCAGGTCCTGGGGAATTGCGGCGATCACCGCCCCCGGAAAGACCCTGCAGTGACTGCCGATCCGGGCGCCGGACATGATGGTAACATTGGATCCGATCCAGGTGGAATCCCCAATCTGAACATTATCATGAATCACGGAAAAGGGATCCACGCTCACGTCTGACCCCAGTTTGGCGTTTGGATGGATATGCGTTTGTTCGTGGATCATTTACCGGTTATATCAGGCAACGGACCCGGGGGCAGGGTTGCATACAGCCCGGAGGATGATTTACTGCCTGGATGCTTCATCTGAAATCTTTTCTCATCGCCCAGTCGGGACAGGGTACAGCACCCTCATGTTGGTGGGGCCTTCGGGGCCGCAGAAATCCAGGGTGGCTGTGGCGTTATCGGATAAAAAACTGCCGGATATTCCGGCCCGGCAAATGTAACTATTATCGGGTGATCCGGATGCGAATTTATACGGAGGGGCGGGGCGCAGGGGGTTAGGATTCAGTGATTTCCATCTCTTCTGACGAGCTGGGCGACCAGGTCGGCTTCCGTGACAATCTTGTTGCCCACGAAGACGGTACCCCTCATTTCGCAGATGCCCCTGCGGATGGGGGCGGTAAGTTCCAGCTTGAGGATGAGGGTATCTCCCGGAACGACCTTCTGCTTGAACTTGCAGTTGTCGATTTTAAGGAAATAGGTGTCGTAGTTGCCCGGGGTGGCGTAGGTGTTCAGCGCCAGAAGCCCCCCGGTCTGGGCGAGCGCCTCGATCTGGAGCACCCCCGGCATCACGGGGTTGCCGGGGAAATGTCCCTGGAAAAAATATTCATTAAAGGTCACGTTCTTCACCCCGACCACATGCTTGTCGGAAAGCTCGATGATCTTGTCCACGAGCAGGAAGGGATACCGGTGCGGCAGGGTCTTTTCGATCTGGGCCAGATCGTAGATCGCAGGCTGGTTCGGATTATAGATGGGAACCCCGTGGGCATGCTTGTTCTTCTTGATGTATTGTTTGATCCGGCGGGCGAACTCCACATTGGAAGAATGGCCGGGCCTGTTAGCGATGATATGAGCCTTGAAAGGGTAGCCCACCAGGGCCAGGTCTCCCACGACGTCCAGCAGTTTGTGACGGGCAGGTTCGTTGGGGAAGCGCAGCTGAATGTTGTTCAGGATCCCTTCTCCCTTGATCTCGATCTTTTCCCTTCCGAAGGCGGTGGCCAGCTTGGAAAGCTCCTCATCGCTCACCGGTTTGTCCACCACAACGATGGCGTTATTGATGTCTCCTCCCTTGATCAGGTCGTGCTCGAGCAGGTATTCCAGCTCATGCAGAAAGCAGAACGTCCGGCAGGGAGCGATCTCGGTGGCGAAATCCTTGATGTTTTTCAGGGCGGCATGCTGGGTGCCGAGCACCGGGGAATTGAAGTCGATCAGCGTGGTGATCTTGAAATCCAGTGCGGGAAGAGCCACCATCTCGACCTTCTTCTGCTCGTCGAAATAATAGATGTTGTTGTCGATGGAAAAATAAACCTTGGCGGCTTCCTGCTGGTGGACACCAGCCTCCTCGATCGCCTCGATAAATGGTTGGGCGCTTCCGTCCATGATGGGCACCTCGGGTCCGTTGATCTCGATCAGCACATTGTCCACCCCTTTGCCAATCAGGGTGCTCAGGAGGTGTTCGATGGTGCCTACCCGGGCGCCGTTATGCTCCAGGGTGGTGCTTCGGGAGGTATCCACCACATAATCCACGTCGGCTTTTACCACCGGCTGGTTGGGAAGGTCGATCCGCTGGAACTGGATGCCAAAACCCGGAGTGGCGGGCTTCAGGGTCATTTTCACATGGGCACCGGTGTGGATGCCGACGCCTGAAACACTGACCTGCTTTTTTAGAGTATGTTGATAATTGGGGTTGAAGGTGTTTTCCATCAGCTTTCCCGGGATTTATTGAATACTTTCTCTTTCCGTCGCCAAAAGCCTGATCTGATTTTCAAGCTCCGTGATCCTTTTTTCCAGGTCAGGCAGGTTCCTGAAGACCGCCTGGCTTTTCAGCGTGCTGATATAATCCGCGGCCGGGGAGCCGGTTACGGTAGTACCGTATGTTTTGATGGATTTGGATACGCCACTCTGTGCATTGATCCGGGTGCCATCCGCGATATGGATATGGCCCACCATGCCAACCTGGCCGCCGATCACGCAGTTCCGACCCACCTTGGTGCTTCCGGAAACGCCGGTCTGAGCGGCGATCACGGTGTTCTCGCCGATCTCCACGTTATGGGCGATCTGGATCAGGTTGTCCAGCTTGACCCCGCGATGGATGATGGTGGATCCGATGGTTGCCCGGTCGATGGTGGTATTGGAGCCGATCTCCACGTTATCCTCGATCACCACGTTGCCGATCTGGGGAACTTTCTTATAGGAACCGTCGGATTGCGGTGCGAAGCCGAATCCGTCGCTGCCGATCACCACGCCGGCATGGATGGTCACCTGACGGCCGATGATACAATCATGGTAGATTTTCACCCCGGCATGGACCACGGTCTGGCATCCGATCTGGACATGGTCCCCGATAAAAGCCCCCCCGTGCACCTGGACATGGTCCTCCAGCTCCACTCCGTCGCCGATATATGCGAATGCCCCGACAAAG